>JAICPS010000210.1 GCA_025929715.1 Anaerolineae bacterium
AAGCACGGCAACCGAGCCGCCAGCAGCCGCAGTGGGTCGGCCGACGTATTGATGGCGCTAGGGGGAAACCTGGATCTGACTCCAGAACAGGTGGCAGCCTGCGTGCAGGAAGTGGGGATTGGCTTTCTCTATGCCATACACCACCATCCGGCGATGCGTCACGCCATCGGCCCGCGTCGCGAGCTGGGGCAGCGCACGATTTTTAACGTGCTGGGCCCGCTGACGAATCCGGCGGGCGCGACGCACCAGCTAATCGGCGTCTATGACCGATCTCTGACCGAGATCCTGGCGCGGGTGCTTGGCGCGCTAGGCAGCCGGGGCGCCTATGTGGTGCACAGCGCCGACGGCCTGGACGAACTTTCGGTGACTGGGGTGAATACGATCAGCTACATGCGGCAGGGCGAGGTGTGCACCTATGAATTAGATCCCCAGGAACTCGGCATTCCGAGCGCCGATTTGAACGATTTGATCGGCGGCGACCCGGCCGAAAACGCGGCAATCACGCGCGCGGTGCTCGGCGGCGAGGATCGCGGCCCGCGCCGGGACATCGTACTACTCAACGCGGCGGCGGTTCTTGGTGTCGCGGACAACGACTGGGAGCGCGGCCTGGCACAGGCGCGGCAGTCTATTGATAGTGGGGCGGCGATTCGTACTTTAGACAAATGGGTTGCGTTGACAAGGGAGATTGGAGATTAGAAGGCGCCTTACGAAACCTCCAATCTCGCATCTCCAACCTCAACAGGTTTAATCATGAGCGTGTCCAAACAAGCCAAAGAACGCGGTGAAATCCTCGACGAAATCATGCGCTATCATCGGGCACAACTGCCGAAGGTGATGCGAGATGTGCCCCTGTCGGATTTGCGGGCTCTGTGCATGATTGCGCCGGAGCCGGTCGATTTTGTGGCTGCTTTGCGTGGAAACGGGGTAGCTCTGATCGCGGAATGCAAGAAGGCGTCGCCGAGCAGGGGGTTGATGGTTCATGATTACGATGCTGCGCGATTGGCTACGCTGTACGCACGCGCCGGAGCTAGAGCGATTTCGGTGCTGACCGATGCGCGCCATTTTCAAGGATCGCTCGAGGATTTGCGCGACGTACGTGAGGCAATGGATGCACGAGCCAGCGGCCGCGAGGTGCCCGTGCTGCGAAAGGACTTCATTTTTCACGAGTACCAGATCTACGAGGCGCGGGCGGCGGGCGCGGACGCAGTGCTGTTGATCGCTGCGGTGCTGGGGGCGGCCGACTTCGCTTCTCTTTTGCGGTTGACGCACGAGTTGGGCATGAATGCGTTGGTTGAGGTGCACACGAGGGAGGAGCTGGAAAAGGTTTTACCGCTGGGGCCGCAAGTGGTCGGCGTCAACAATCGCAACCTACAAACGTTTGATGTTGATTTTGAGAACACCGCGCGGCTGCGGCGCCTGATTCCAGAGGAGATAGTGGTAATCGCCGAAAGTGGGATAAAGACCGCTGAAGATGTGCAACGCATGGCGGAAATCGGCGTCCACGCCATCTTGGTTGGGGAGTCTCTCGTGCGCAGCAAGGATCCATTTGCGGCGGCGAAGGAGTTGGTGCGGGCGGGACGAAATTGAGACTTCGTCAGTACCATAAATGTTCGGGAAGCTAAAAACCAGAGTCTACCAGCCGCGGTTACGCCATCCCTGTTGGCGCTCTTCCCGAAACCGCTGCACCCAAATCTCCGAGACATCGTCGGCAAGCCTTTCGTAATATGGACGCGGGATAGCTATAGAATTGGAATCGAGTTCAAGGTATTCTAGAATCCTCTGAACAGTTCTCTCATATTCCAGAATGAAGTCTTCGTAGACAACGGTAAAGGGAACGATACCTGCCTCGGAGAAAAACTCCTGGATTCCCGCTTCACGCATCGAACATTCACGGTATAAGTGATTGATTGCCTTGAAGGAGTAGGCGTCGCTAAGATCGACCTGAGGAGTACTCGCACCCGCGGTTCTGTGCCACTCCTCGGTCTTAATTGCTTTCCACCAGGACACCGCAAGGCGCACCTTATTTCTACGCGTCATGAAAATGTGGCGACCGTTTGGAAAGGCGTAATTCCAGATGGTTGCCCGCGGGGACTCAAGATCGCTGTAGCCTGGAAAATTGCGAAATGTCTCTAGTACGTTGCTTATGCACGGCTCGTACCAGCTAAATTTCACTCCGAATACGCCATTAGGCGTGCTGCCGAGAGACCACAGATGTTGTTGTAGTTCAGCATAAGTACGCACGCCGTAATATTGGCGCAGATCCTGTTCATTCGGGTCGTACAGCCACTCCGCCGGTATGCCTGCGATCCCGGTCGATTCCAGGGTCTTGCAGAGCAAGCTGCTTCCAGTTCGCTGCGTAAACCAGATCGTATAAGACAATCGAGGTTTCAACCTAAGACTCCTTCAACTTTTCCAGGCCCTGCCGTCTGTTACTTTACCACATCACGGGTTATAATCTTTCCTTACGATCAGCGGATTAGCGGAGACATCGATGACGTTACCGATAAAGAAAAGTGAGTTAAGCAACGGCCTGACCGTCGTTTCGCGCGAGATGCACCACGCCCCGGTGGCCAGCTTTTGGATCTGGTATCGGGTTGGAAGTCGCAATGAAAAGCCGGGCCAGACCGGCGTTTCTCATTGGGTAGAGCATATGATGTTCAAAGGGTCCCCGCTGTTTCCGCCTGGCACCCTGGATCGAACCGTTTCGCGACTGGGTGGGCGATTTAACGCGTTTACCTGGATTGACTTTACGGCTTACTACGAAACGATGCCGTCGGACCACATCGGCCTTTCGCTGGACCTGGAAGCGGACCGCATGGTCAACGCGTTCATGGACGAGGAGGCGGTCAATTCTGAGCGCACAGTGATCCTCTCAGAGCGCCACATGTATGAGAACCAGCCGACCTTCTTGCTGCACGAGGAGTTGACATCCGCGGCGTTCCGTGTCCATCCCTATCACCACGAGGTGATTGGAGATGAGATCGACCTTGAGACGATGACGCGCGAGGATCTACGGAACTATTATCAGCGACATTATGCTCCAAACAACGCGGTAGTCGTGGTAGTAGGCGACTTTGACAGCGAGGAAATGCTGGCACAAATCGAGGAGCATTTCGGAACGATTCCTCCCAGCGAAGCAGTCGCGCCGGTTCTGCGCCAGGAACCGCCACAGCGCGGCGAGCGGCGGGTGACCGTGACCGGCCCCGGCGACGCCGCCTACCTGGTGCACGCCTATCGAGCGCCCGCGGCTACCGATCCCGACTTTTACCCGCTCGTTCTACTCAACGCGGCTTTTGCCGGCGGCAGCAGCCTGGGATTTTTCGCAGGGGCCGGCTCCAACAAGAGCTCGCGGCTTTACAAAGCCTTGGTGGCGGCCGACCTGGCAGCCAGCGCCAACGGCAGCCTGACGCCGACGATTGATCCCTTCCTCTATCGCATCAGCGCGATCGCGCGGCCCGGCCGCACGCTGGCAGAGATTGAGACGGCGCTGGACGAGGCGCTGTCTCTTCTCGCCGATGAGCCGATCGGCCAGATCGAGTTGGATAAGGCTGTGAAGCGGGCTAAGGCGCAGTTTGTAATGGCCAGCGAGAGCGTAACCGGACAGGGCCAGATGATTGGCATGTCGGAGATGGTCGCAGGCGATTACGGCTGGTTTGAAAGCACTTTGGAACAGCTGACCGCCGTGACCCTGGAGGACGTAGAACGCGTGCGCATCCACTACTTACGACCTGAGAATCGCACGGTCGGCTGGTATGTGCCGTCCGCTAATGGATCGAAATGAATGACGAGCGCCAGCAGCTAATTGAAGATCTCGAGACACTTAACAACATTGCCGACGCGCTCAATCGGGCTGTCGACGCGCGTGTCGCGCTCGATCAAACGTTGGCTCATCTAGTGACCCTGATGGACGTGGACACCGGCTGGATTTTCTTAAGAGATACGACGGCTGACGAGAAGTGGGAGGGACCCGGATTTCGACTCGCGGCTCACCACAATTTGCCGCCGGCTATGGATTTGCATAATCCCGAGGCCTGGAACAAGGGCTGCGATTGCCAGACGCTGTGCCTCAAGGGAAAGCTGGCCGATGCTTACAACGAGGTGCGCTGTAGCCGGCTGGGAGAGGTCAGCGGCGACCGCCAGGGACTTGTAGTCCACGCCTCAAGCCCGCTGCGTGCCGGCGAGCAGGTGCTGGGTATCCTGAACGTGGCTGCGCCAAGCTGGGAATCGTTTAGCCCACGGGCATTGGCGCTGTTATCTAATGTCGGCGCCCAGGTGGGCGTCGCTCTGGAGAGGGCGCTACTCTATGACATGGTGCAGGGGCAGCGGATTCAGGAGCAGGCAACCCTGCTGAACTTCACAAATAAGCTTCTGGGCCGGTTGAGTCTGGACGACATGTTGGCATTCCTGGTGGATGAGGTGCGCGTGCTGCTGGATGTGGACGCCAGCGCCGTCCTATTGCCGGACGAAGTGGATCCCCGTTCTCTACGGTTTAGGGCAACAAGCGGCTGGCGCGCCGATCCCGCCGCTGCCGGACGGCGGGTACCGGCCGACGACAGGAGCAGCTCGGGCGTGGCCATGCGCACTCAGCAGCCGGTGATCCTCGACCAGATTATGATGCGGGAGATAGCGCCCTGGATGGCGGAGTGGCTGCCTCATGAGGAATTTCTCTCGGCGGGGGTCGTGCCACTGATTGCCAATGGACGCTCTATCGGGTCGCTTGTTGTGGACACGCGGGAGCAGCGCCAGTTGAAAGAGGGCGACGTGCGCCTGCTGCAATTGATGGCCAATCAGGCAGCACTGGCGTTAGAAAAGGTGCGGCTACAAGAGGAGGAAATTCGGCGACAGCGGCTCGACGAAGAGCTGTCCGTGGCGCGCCAAATCCAGTTGAGTATGCTGCCGGCAGGCTGCCCGGCGGAAGCGGGTTGGGATTTTGCCGCCTATTATGAGGCGGCGCACCAGGTCGGCGGCGATTTCTATGATTTTTTTGAGCTGCCGCACGGCGATGACGACCGGCGGCTGGGACTGGTGGTTGCTGATGTCGCCGATAAGGGCGTCCCGGCGGCGCTTTTTATGGCGTTGAGCCGCACGACGATTCGTAACGTGGCTATCGGAGATCGCACTCCCGCGGCGGCCCTGGAAAAGGCCAATGAGATGATCTTGAACGACAGCCAGACGGACCTGTTTCTGACGGCGTTTTACGCGGCGTTAGATCTGGACAGTGGGCGGCTGGTTTACAGCAATGCGGGCCACAACCCGCCGCTTTGGTATAGGGCGAAGAGCGACGAGATCGACCTATTGTTTACCGGGGGCATCGCGTTGGGTGTGCTGCCAGACATCTTGTTGGAAAATGTAGAAATCAAACTTGAAGCCGGTGACGCGCTTATCTTCTATACGGACGGCGTGACCGAAGCCATGAATCCCCAACTTCAGGAATTTGGTTTGCAGCGACTCCGCGAGGCGATTCCGCCCTCGGCGGACGGCTGCTCGGCGCTGGAAGTGGTGGAGTCGCTGGTGGCCGCGGTGAACTTGCACTGTGAAGATGCCAGGCGCTGGGATGATATTACGCTGCTGGTTATACGCCGCCTGCCCCATGCAAACGGAGAACAACATGCCAGATAGGACATATCCCGGTCCGCACAATATCCACCGCACGGTTTTAGATAATGGGATCGTGATACTGGTATACGAGAATTTTGCCGCGGCGTCGGTCGTCGTCGAGGGCTATCTATGGGCGGCGGCCCTGAGCGAAGGTCGCGAGCGCGCCGGGCTGGCCGATTACGTTGCGGGTATGTTGATGCGCGGTACGAAACGGCGCTCTTTTGACGAAATCTATGAGGAGCTGGAGGCAGTCGGCGCGGGACTCGACTTCAGCGGCGGTCGCCACCTGTCTGAGTTCTCAGCCGGCGGCCTCGCGGAGGATCTCGACCTGCTACTGGACTTGCTGTCCGACTCGTTGCGCAATCCAACTTTCCCTACACAGGAAATGGAGCAACTGCGTGGAGAAATTATGACCGGCCTACAGATCCGCGCCAACGACACTCGCCACATGGCCGGACTTCGTTTCCGGGAGTTGCTATATAATGGGCACCCCTATGGATATAGTACAGACGGTTATCCAGAGACGATAGCGGCTATTACTCGCGAGGATTTGGAGCTGTTTCACGCGCGGCATTATGGCCCGCAGGGAATGACACTAACGATAGTGGGCGCCGTAAAGGCGGACGAGGCCATCGACCGCGTCGAGGCTGCGTTGGGCGACTGGCGCAATGAAGCGTGGATAGCGCCCCCTGAGTTGGCGCCGGTGGTCCGCCCAAACGGCAAGCTAGAGGACTACGTGGCGATGCCAGAGAAGACGCAGTCCGACATTGTACTCGGCCTGCCGGGGCCACCGCGGGCTGTAGAAGATTATCTGGATGCGAGTATGGCCAATACGATTCTCGGCGTATTCGGAATGATGGGCCGCCTGGGCGAGAGGGTGCGCGAAGAACAGGGCCTGGCCTATTATGCGTACAGCCGTCTGCAGGGCGGCCTTGGGCCATCGCCGTGGTTTGTATCTACGGGCGTTTCGCCTGAGAACGTCGCGCTGGCGACTGAGAGTATCCTGGTGGAGATCGAGCGCATGCGACAGGAGCCGGTGCCGGAGGAGGAGCTGGAAGACAGCAAACTGTATCGCACCGGTTCGCTGCCTGTTGGCCTGGAGACAAATGACGGTCTGGCAAGCATTATCAGCGATATGGAGTTGCTGGACCTGGGCCTGGACTATTTGCAGCGGTTCCCTGATCTGATCGAGGCAATCACGCCGCAGAGCGTGCAGGCGGCGGCGCAGAAGTATCTCAGCACAGAGGAGATTGCCATCGTCGTCGCCGGGCCGCCGCTGGACGGAGATCCTTCGCTTCGCTCAGGATGACAGGGCGTCAAGCTGAACGAACTCTTCGGAGTTAAGCATCTCAGGACGAAGGTGGCTTATGTTTAATCTGACCAGCGGCGTAGATATGATTGAGGTTGAGCGCATTGAGAGGGCGATGGCCCGTCACGGCCCACGCTTTGCGGCGCGCTTCTTCACCGAACAGGAGCTGGCATATTGCGATGGGCGCGCAGAACGGCTGGCAGGGCGCTTCGCCCTGAAAGAAGCGGTGGCCAAGGCCCTTGGAACCGGTATTGGCGACGTTAGCTGGACTGAGATTGAAGTGATCTGTGACGGAAAAGGCAAGCCGGAGCTAGCGCTGCACGGGCGCGCGGGAGCGCTCGCCGAGGAACGAGGGCTGGACCAGTGGTCTATTAGCCTGTCGCATACCGAGGAATATGCGGTTGGGTTTGTGGTGGGGATGGCAACTAGAGATTGAGCGAACTTCGTTCGAGCGAGATTGGAGATTGGGAAATTAATCTCCAATTTCTGCGTTGTAAATGACCAAGGAATAACATATGGCGAACTGGGCCGCAGAAGATGGGAGTTTGATAAATTATGAGGTGTATGGGGCTTCAGGTGGAGACCGGACGTTGCTACTTTTACCGGGCCTGTTAGGGAGCATCAGCAGTCAGTGGCGTATTTTTGTGGATGAATTGCGCAAGGATTTGCGGGTG
>JAICPS010000103.1 GCA_025929715.1 Anaerolineae bacterium
CGAAGCGCTCGCCGTCCACGTCCACAATGACGGCGTCACGCATCGCCAGTACGTCACGCACCCGACCTTCGCCATGCGGCGTACCGATCACCTTACCTTTCTTTGGTAGGTGCTTCTTGGCCTCGACATACTGCTCGTATTCATAGATCAGGCAGCATCGCAGCCGGCCGCACATTCCGGTAATCTCCTGAGGATTCAGGGAAATACCTTGCTCTTTGGCCATTTTGATCGAAATCGGGCTGAAGTCCGTCAAAAACGTCGAGCAGCAGCGCGGGCCACCACACGCGCCATGTCCGCCAAGCATCTTCGCCACATCGCGTGGCCCAACCAGCTGTAGTTCAATTCGCGTGCGGAAACTGCGATTAAGCGCCCTGCGCAGGTTATTCAGATTAGCCTTCTTATTTTCGGTGGCATAGTAAAACGTCAGCCAGGAGCCGTCAAAGCTATATTCTGCTTTTACAAACTTAATGTCACGGACACTGAGTTCCGATGCCTTTTCGCGACAGGTAATCAGCGCGCTAAGTTCCTTGTCTCGCCACACCTGTTGCATCACCAGGTCGCGCGGCGTCGCCTTGCGTTCAATTGGCCGCAGACCCCGTCCCTGGTACACCTTCTCCGCAGCGACGTGAGCGATGACCTGGCCAAGTTGCCGGCCCCGCTTCGTCTCCACGATGACATGATCTCCCGGCTGGACCTCGTCCTGACCGGCCAGATCAAAGTGATAAAGCTTCCCCAATTTCTGGAAGCGAACACCTATTGCATTGGTCATTTACTCTCCCAACGATATGTCAATTTGTCTCGTAAGTTTAGCGTTTCCCCCAGGCCAACGCAAAAAGATGTGTAGAAGATTGGTTCCTGGAAACAAAAAGGCAGATCTCGATCCAGATCTGCCTTAGTTGAACCACATTGCCTCCGCCCCACGTATGGTCGGCGATCAGTTAATCATATGGATCGGAATGATGTTGTCCTTGTTACTCAGGGTTAGCACACTGACCCGCGCTGCAATTTTGCGCGTGATCTCACGAAAAGCCTCGGCCGCCGGCGAATCCGGAAAGCTCGCAACGATCGGCTCTCCGCTGTCGCCGCCTTTGCGCACGTTAGCGTCCAATGGCACCGAACCCAGGAAAGCAGTCTCATACTTCTGCGCCAGTTCTTCGCCTGCTCCACTGCCAAAGAATTCGCCGCTCATGTTCTCCACGATACCGATAATAGGCACGTCCAGCTTCTCGAACATCTTCAACCCGCGTAGCGCATCAGCCGCTGCCAGCTGCATGGGCTGTGTCACAATGACAGCGCCCGACAGCGGAATGGCCTGCGCTAGTGAAAGCTGCGCATCACCCGTACCAGGTGGCAGGTCAATGACCAGATAATCAAGCTCGCCCCAGTCGACGTCGCCCAGCAATTGACGAATCGCGCTATGTAACATCGGTCCGCGCCACACCAGAGGTTGGTCCGCCTTAACCAGAAAGCCGGTGGAAATAAAGCGCACGCCAAAAGCCTCGGCCGGTATCATTTTACGCTCTCGAGGCGGCGGCATCTTATCGATGCCCATCATCATGGGGATATTAGGACCAAGGATATCTGCGTCTAACAATCCGACGCGCGCTCCCTCTGCCGCCATGGCGATCGCAACGTTGACAGCAACGGTCGATTTACCAACACCACCCTTGCCGCTCGATATTGCTATCGTATTGCGAAACTGCTGCCCCACCTGCTGGTTGATACGCCGGTCCTGCGGCACGTTGGCATCCCAATTGATCGTCACATTACCAATGCCGCCAATCTGCGCCAACGCCTGGCGCGAGTCGCTTTCCATCTTGCCACGCAATGGGCATGCCGGCGTGGTGAGCATGATGGTAAAGGTGACGTCGTTGCCCTCAATTTGTAAATCACGGACCATATTCAGCGAGACGAGGTCGCGATGCAGCTCGGGCTCTATGACTGTAGAAAGGGCCTGGCGCACCGACTCTTCGGTGACCCCATTCTGCCCTGTATTTCGGTTAAACATATCGGCTCCTTAATAGAGCACACCTTTGTAAAAGAGTTGGCGCTGTACGTCGTCGGCGAGTTGCGGTTCGGGTTCGTCGTCTTTGCTGCGCCGTTTTCCCTTCGATTGCTCGGCAAGTTCCCGCGCCGCCTCCTCTGCCGCGGCCTTTGCGGGAACTATCTCGCGCCAATAACTGATCGGTTTACTCAGGCGGGCCTTATCATGTATATGTGAATATGTGCGATCATAGTCCGCGAGCTCGTAGTCGTGATCCATTTTAATGGCGTCGAATGGACAGAACTCGGCACAGAAACCGCAATTCATACAAATATCAATGTCAATATAAAATTCTTCCGGTTCAGGTTTCGGCCGGCCGTTTGGTTTTGTACCACGCTTGATCCAGATACATTGTGGTGGACACACCTTGGCGCAAATCCCACAAGAGGTACACCAATCATGTCCCCAATTCTGGCCCGGCGGTGGATCGTCGGTCACCAGGAAAGGAATAAACCGGAAGCGTTCAGGCATCGGCAGCTTCTCTTCCGGGTAATTAATTGTAACCGCGCCACGGTTCTTACCCAGGTGCTGGCGCACCTTCAACGCTTCCTCGTTATGGTACCGCCCACCACGGAAAGCCCAACGCAAATCGTCGAGGTACGTTTCCGTAAAATGTCTTAAAGTGACGGCCATTCCTTTAACGATGCCAAGTCCGTACATCTCTTCTCCTATCGAGAGTGGCGAAAACAAAAACGCTCCGCGAAAGCTGTTGCTTGCGCGACATCACTCAGTTCTTTAGCGATCGACTTCTCCCAAGACAATGTCGATACTACCCAGAATCGTCACGATGTCCGCCACTTTGTGACCTCTGCACATCTTCCCCAGCGCGGTCAGATTAATAAAGCTCGGCGCACGCACATGATAACGCTCAGGATTAGAAGAGCGCGTCTTCGCCGTGATGTAAAATCCCAATTCACCTTTGGGATTCTCCACACGCCCGTAGGCGTCGCCGCCTCTTGGAACGCGTATCGCGTATTGCGGTTTTCCCTCGACAATTGGGGCGCCCATTGTGCTTCGAAGGTGGGGCAAGATCTGCTTCAAAATGCGCACGCTCTGGCGCATCTCCTCGATGCGCACCAGGTAACGATCATAAACGTCGCCGTTGTAGAAAACCGCGATGTCAAAGTCTAGCTCATCGTAATATGAATATGGCTCCGCCCGGCGAACATCATAGGGTACGCCGCTGGCGCGCAACACAGGACCGGCTGTGCTGTAGGCAATAGCCTCCTCAGCCGACAGCGTCCCCACGCCAATGCCGCGAGCACGCACGATCTCATTGTTGGTTAGATAGACGTCCATCTCCTCAATGAAGCGCGGAATCTGCTCGTAAATCAGCTCATCTAAGAACTCCATTGTCGGCTGACCGCGGAATTCTGTGGGCAGATCATATGCCACGCCACCAAAACGCATGTAATTGCACATCATGCGCGATCCCGCGGTGGCCTCGAAGAAATCGACGATTAACTCCCGTTCCGTAATCATATAGAGCGCGGGCGTCTGGAATGCGCCCATGTCATTGAGCAGGAAGCCAAGCGCCCAGGCATGGTTGGAGATCCGGTTCAATTCCACCATCAATATGCGGATCCACTCCGCCCGTTCAGGTACTTTGGAACCCAAAAGCTGTTCCACAGCCAGCACATAACCATGGTTATTGCCCATCGAGGATAGATAATCGAGCCTGTCTGTAAATGGAATGTTCTGGATAAACGTGTTGCGCTCGCCAATCTGCTCATGATTTCGATGCAGATACCCCATCACCGGCTCTAGCTTCAACACTGTCTCGCCGTCAAGCGTTACGACCATCCGAAACACCCCATGCGTCGAGGGGTGCTGCGGACCCATATTGACGGTTACCTTTTCCGTTTTCAGACCGGGCGTTGCCTCACGCGTGACGGTCATCCCGGCATACACCTCAGTATCAGGGTTGAACTCGAGGCTCTCTGGTTGCCAGCCCGCCGGATACTGTACATTCTTGCCGTATGGATTGCGCTCTTCTGCACGGAAAACTTCGCCACCTGGCCAGCGGCTGCCAAAAGGTTTGTGCTCTTCCTCGTAAAACGGTTCGTGCCAGTCCTTGCGCATAGGATGCCCTTCAAAGCCATCCCAGAGCAAGATGCGCCTCTGATCGGGATGGCCTTCAAAGTTAATCCCATACAGGTCCCAAATCTCACGCTCCTGAAAATCTGCGCCCGGCCACATGGGCGTCAGAGAAGGCACCGTGGGCTCTTCGCGATCCACGTGCACCTTCAAAACCAACGCGCTGCCACCCTTGTCAATGCTGTAGGTGTGGTAGACGACCTCCATTTTGCCTTCGTCGATCAGGTCCAGTCCGGTTACGCTGGACAAATAGTCAAAACCCAACTCGTCACGGACGTAGGCCGCCACGTCCCTGATCTGATTCGCTGGGACCATGTAACCGCCGAAGTCTGGACGCGGGTCTTCCACGACTTCCGGGAATCGCTCCGTCAAACGCTCCACGGCTTCTTCAACTGGATCCGTATGGACACGAACCTCGACAACTTCGTTCTGCATAGCCTCTTCGCTCAAAGCCTCATCGCTCATGCTGTCATCTTCCTCGCAATTCCCCTAATCCGTTTTCTGTGCCAACTCTGTTATAGTGTGCTCTTGCACAGTCCCCGCGTGCCGCCGAATGATGTCAAGCTGGCGCAAATCGACGAGATCGGGTCCCAATGCAGGAATCGGCACCAGTTCGGATGGTGTGTCCTTGCGATACCAGGGAGCGGTCAGGATCGACTGCTGGTCAATTTTTTCCTGTAAGGCGATCAGGCCATTGATAAGGGCCTGTGGTGTTGGGGGGCAGCCCGGCACGTAGACGTCAACCGGTACGAACTTGTCAATGCCGTCTACCACGTGATACCCTTCCTTAAATGGACCGCCGCCACTGGCACAGGCGCCCATACTCAAAACGTAGCGTGGCTCCGGCATCTGATTGTATAGGCGTACGATCGTGGGCACCATTTTCTTCGTGACGGTACCCGAAACTATCATCAGGTCAGATTGGCGTGGCGTTGCACGAAATACTTCCATACCAAAGCGTGCCAGATCGTATCGGCTGGCCGCCGTGCAGATCATCTCGATGGCGCAACACGCCAGCCCAAATACCATAGGCCAGACTGAATTGCGCCTTCCCCAGTTATAAACCTTATCAAGGCTCGTTACGAAAACGTTGCTTCGAAGCTCGTCAGGAACGGGAACATCAGACGTAAGTGCCTCTGTAGCCATCTACTGTGTTGCCTCCTCATACCAGGCAATTTGTATGTCCAGCAAGATACGTTCGTTCACCATTGCTGGATCGTCTCTAAAGTTGGGAAGGTTTTGGACCATAAGCGCCAATTCTTCTAAACCCACGCCGTCCGGTCTGACTCCGGGATGGTATTCCATGAGCGAAAGCGCGATAGCATGAGTTGCATCCCAGTAAAGTTCAAGATCGTCGTGTGGCATGGGTTATTAGCTGCGCTTAAGCCATCAAGCACCGTTAATGATACATCAAACCGCTCACCGGGTCGAGTGAGTTAATGACGAATTTCACAAACGGAGCCGAACGGCGGGCAGCAGATGGCCACAACTAGGACTCGTTTTTGCAACGATTTAAGTCAGCGCGGGCTCCAGAATGCCATGCCGCCATCAGCCACCGTTCTCAGGCCGATACCGCTCGCCGGTACTACGAAAATGCGCGCTTGATCCTCATCCACAATCGGCAGCACTAACGCCTGGCTGTCGGGCGACCATAATCGGTGGCTGTGAGCATACTGGTCAAAAAACGGCAAAAACTGTGTCACGAACAGTTCAGTCGGCCGAAAATCTACAACGTGTTGTAGCTGGCCGCTGGCTACGTCGACCAGCGTTAGACTCAGGCGGAACTCATCGTTTTGCCTGCGCACCTTTCCCCGCACCGACGCCACTGCCTGCTCCCAATTTTCTACCACCTGCTCCCCTGCCCCTTGCGAAACTGTGAAGTAGGCGATTGTCGCGCCATCCGGCGACCAGAAAAACGCCAGGACCGTCTCATTTGCCAATAATCTTACCTCGCCTGTCCCAGCATCGAAAAGCCGTAGCGGCCCGTAAAAATTTAGGCTTAAACCGGGTGTGCGGTCATCGGGACTGATATAGGCGAGGAGCTGGTCGACTGGACTCCAGCCCATGGCCACCACACCTTCATGTGCCGTGCGCTGAACATCACTACTTTCCACGTTCTGTACTGCCAGCCAACGACCCTCATCATCGTCCACCTCAGCAAAGGCGACGTTGGCGCCGCCAGTCGAAACCGCGGGAGCCTGGAAATAGCCAGCATCAGCCAAATCGGGGCTCACATTCGCTTCTGCGGCAATGTCCACAAAGGCCAGGCGACCGTCGCTGAGAGGCGTGCCGGTATGCACCAGCAAACGAGATTCATCGTCCACCCAATCCCAGTAAAGCGGCTGCCCTTCAACCAGAAGTTGTGGCTCTCCTGCCCCATCCCTTGGGCTCAGATAAAGGTTGAGTGCCGTTTCGCCGGACGCAATGTAACTGACGGCGTCGCCGTCAGGGCGCCAATAGAGATAGATTGGCGCGCCGCTACCGCTCGGTGGGCCGCTACCGCTAAAATATAGCTCCGTGATGGCGCTCTCGGGCTCGTCATCCACGACGTACACGCCGCTCCCTGACTCCTGGGCGCCTAGAGCGGCGACCTTCGAGCCGTCCGGCGACCACGCCGGGAACAGGTAAATACGCTCATCGTCCGCGGTAATAAAGCGGCTTTCTCCGCCATCTGCCGCCACCGTGCCAATCCGTCCACGATCATCAACGAACACAATACGTCCCGGCGTTATCTCTTCGCCAGGAGCCACGTCTTCGCCAGGAGACGCCTCGTCGCCCGTATCCGGTTCATCGCCGGGTGCAATTTCCTCGGCCTCCATTGTCGGAGCGACCGCAGCCTCTTCTGTGCCCTCCACTTCTGCCGTGCCTTCCGTGCCGGAAATCGTGGCCGGTAATGCCGCCGGTATCGCATCGCCCATCTGTTCGCCTCGGGCCAAATACTGAGTTAGAAAAACGGCGGCGGTTCCACAGACGATCATAAGCAGCACGACCCCACAGCCGAGCGCCAACCGCTTCCGCCGCCTATCACGTGCGGATCCTTCCGTTAACTCTATACCTTCATCCATCTGCCCGCGCTCCACCTATCATCAGACCTCCAAGGGACGAAATCCCGCCCCCCGCACGTCCCGGACACCCACGATAATCACAAAGGCCTCTGGATCGGCCCGCTTTACAATACGTTTCAGTAGATCCGTCTGCCTTGAATTAAGCACACACATCAACACGCCGTGTTCCTCGCCGGTGTACATTCCTCTTCCCTGCAGCCGCGTCACGCCCCGGCCGAGTTCCTCGATGACGGCGCGACTAACCTCTTCTGCCCGATCGCTAATGATATAAGCGAGCTGTTTTGAGTCACCGACGTGCGGAATAATTGGAATATTGGGCAGCTCCATCTCAAATATGTCCCACGACAGCGTTCGCAGCCGCCGCATAAAACGGTTCAAGCCGCCTGCTTCCGATACCTCAGTAAAGACCTCCGAGGTCGTATGACGCATCCTCGCTGTGAGAACACCCATCGCCAACAGCGCCCCATTAAAGAGCACCCCGGTTAAAAGCACGAGCCAGCCCGGAACCGGTCCGGCCGCCGCATTCTCGAGGAACTCACTTACACTCTCTGCCGGTCGAGGATGTATGGCTACTTTTGCCATCCAACTGAAAGCCAGAACCAGGAAGATGAAGGCATAATTACGACGATAGCGGCGACCAAAGGCTTCGCCGAGGCTGATCGGAAAAGATGGATTCTTTAGACTCTCCGTAACCCGCTTTGCCCAATCGCTACTCGGCAAGTAAGGCGGTGCAAGGAGGCCGACAAAGTAATTGGTCTCCATCAAGCGCACGCGATAAGTCCACAGTTCATAGTAGCGATAACGCCTCGCTTCGATGAATAAAAACAACAGTAAGAGTAGTGTATTAATGATAATCACCAGGTGCGTGTTTGTACGCGCACCAAATGCGAACGTTAGCGCCGCACCCGTCGTGATGACCGCCCAATTCGTCGTGTTATCTAGGCGTTCACGCCAGGTGTTAGACCGGCTCACTTCGGCGCGATAAAAATGTACCATCGCCGTATTGAAATCACTCGTGCGCAGTCCCTGCCCCGCGAACTCCCAGAGATGTTCAATATCCGGATATTGATCAGCGGCGCCTGGCGGCTGACTCTCATTCATTGGCCTGTCTCCAACCGTATGATCCGACCTGTCGCCTTTCTGTTAGAATAATGCAATTGAACTCTTTCAACCACAATCTCATGGCAATACAACATGCATGAAAGCATTCCACAGCCCGTAGAACCAATGAGACCCGTTGCTCATTGGCCCAGCCGCATTATCGGCGGGTCACTTTTCGTCTGGATCACCGGTATAACCGTTTCCATCCACAGTGCGGTTTGGATATCGCAGCAGCTCGCGACGCGCGACGCTGGCGGGGGTCTAGCTGACCCAGACTTCATCGCCACCGTCGCCCAGGGTTTTCTATTAATCCTTCCACTGGCGCCGGTCGCATTTCTATGGCAACAGCCTCGCTATCGCACCATTTTCAAAACATGGTTTCTGGCAGCCCTGTTTGCGCTATTCTCGGCCGTCATACATTTGCCGGGAGCGATTCACGCCTACACCTCGATCGCCCTACAAATAGTCGTGGCGCTTTCTTTTGCTATCGCTCTCGCTCTACTGGAACGCGACTCTAATTCAAATTCCGACAGCTCAGAGTACAGGCGGGTTTCGCTACCTCTCGCCTTGTCTATCCCACCTCTCTTAATGTTGCCCTGGATAGACGTTGGCGCTCTGGGCACCCCGCTGGAAGCCCTTCTCAATTTCGTCGCGGCGCTGCTTTTTGGCATCTGCGCCGGCCTGTTGTTGCGCCGTCTGGCGCGGCCCGAGGTAGCCGGTATGGTTGTCGACAGCCGTATACGTGTTCTGGGCGGCTTCGTTGCCTTTGGCACTCTAGCTCCTATGGCCGGCGCCTACGGATTCGGCGGGAACCAATTGCTTTTAATGTTGTCGCTTCCCGCCACTGCCTGGATCGCCTCCGCCCTACTCACCCGGTTTGGCGACGGCCGGGCGCTTTCAATCCTCATTGGCATCAGCGCTGCCGGTCCGTTGATCTTTATCGATCCTCGCGAAATGGCGCTCGCGCTGTCGTTTGGTCTCTTTTCAACGCTCGGCGCCGCCTTTCGAGCGGCCGCTTTTTCTGCCTTCATGGCCTTATTATTTGGAGCCGTTTTGCTTACCTGGCGTTGGCTTGGGCGAGCCCATCACGCTTCGACCGTTGACCCTCGCGCTTCCCGCGCCTGGAGCCGCCTCCTGCTTGCTGTCCCCTCCTGGCTGGTGCTGATTCTCGCTTTTATGTTTATTGGGCATCCTGGCTTCTATGGCGACCGGTTGTTTGTCGTTCTACGCGATCAGGCCGACGTCAGCGCTGCGGAGGAGCTGGACAATGTCGTCGAACGCCGGGGTTATCTTTATGAAACGCTCGTCTTTCATGCACAGAACACGCAGGAGCCGCTGCGCCAGGAGCTTGCGCAGTTCGGTTTTAAGCATACCGCCTACTACCTGGTAAACGGTTTAGAGGTCGAAGGCGGGCCACTGCTGCGGCTTTGGTTACAAAACCGGCCTGAAGTCGATCGGGTTCTCTACAGCCCTATCTTACGACCGGCAGCGCCAGAAAGTGCAGGCTCTGCCAACGCGGAGGCGCCGGCGACGCCCCCCTGGAACCTCAGTCAGATCGGCGCCGACGCCGTCTGGGATGACTTCGGCGCTCGTGGCGCCGGCATCGTCATCGGTCAATCAGACTCGGGCGTACAATGGGACCACCCCGAGTTGGCCGATGCTTACCGCGGTGGCCCTGGCGAGCACGACTATAACTGGTTTGATCCCTGGTATCATACCCAGGAGCCGGTTGATACCGGTGGCCATGGCACGCACACACTGGGCACAGTTTTGGGTAATAGCACTGGCGTCGCTCCTGATGCAACCTGGTTCGGCTGCGCCAATCTGGCTCGCAATGTCGGCAGTACAGCATACTACCTGGATTGTCTACAATTCATGTTGGCGCCCTTTCCCCTTGGGGGCGATCCATTGCGCGATGGAGACCCTGCTCGTGGGGCAAATGTGCTCAACAACTCTTGGGGCTGTCCAGACCTCGAAGGTTGCGACGACGCAACCCTGAGAGCGGCGGTCGTCGCCCTACGACAAGCCGGCACATTCGTAGTCGTTTCGGCCGGAAACGAGGGGCCGTCCTGCTCGAGCCTCAATAGCCCTCCCGCTATTTACGACCAGGTCGTTTCAGTGGGCGCCGTCGACCGTATGCTCGACGTAACCGTCTTCAGCAGCCGGGGCCCGGTCACCTTTGAAGGGGGCAGTATCCTTATCAAACCCGATATTATGGCTCCCGGGCTCGACATACTCTCTGCCTTTCCCGGTGACAGATACCATCTATGGCAAGGCACCTCGATGGCCGGTCCTCACGTTGCCGGCGTCGTTGCTCTAATATGGTCGGCGAACCCCGAGCTCATTGGCAATGTGACCCGTACCGAGCAGATACTTTTAGAAACTGCGCGGCCTCTCGTGAACGCGCCCACGCCCTGCTCCGTTGACCAGACCGTGCCTAACAACACGTTCGGTTATGGTATCGTCGATGCTTACGCCGCTGTGCAGCAGGCCCTGTCGCTTGCCGAATAATTAGAATGCTCCCAATCTC
>JAICPS010000652.1 GCA_025929715.1 Anaerolineae bacterium
GCATATTTGTTGTAGTGCTGGTGACGTCCATTGAACTGACCATGGAACGATTTACGTATCGCATGGTCGCGGCGTATGCCGTCGGGGCGCAGGCGCTCGCGGTCGGTTTCCTGGCCCGCGGCACGGTGCGGACACCCCTTCAGTACATGGCGCTTGTGTTCGGCGTGCTGTTCGCCATCGCCTTCGGTTGGGCTTGGATAGCGCCTAGCCTTGAAGCGCCATGGCTGCATCGTACTGTCGCGTCCGCGGTTGCGTCGGCTGCGATGGTCGTGGTCTACGGGTTTGGACTCGTGAAACTGCTGAAGCGCGACAATGAGTGGACCCGCGCCGCAGCACGCCTCGTACCCATACTTGCAGTCACAGCGATCGTGCTGCTGCTTATCGTCCTGGGAATTGAAGTCTCGATCTTTAGAGAACGCGGCGCGGTGCCGATTGCCGGCCCAGCGCTCGTCGCCGTGGGATTGGCACTGGTGGGGTTGGCCGTGGCCGCGCTTGCCGCCGCATTATTGCCAGGGCGCGATCCGCTCAGCCTGTCGGAACGCGGCCGCACGGCGTACGTCTACGCGGCCGAGGGACTCGCAGCGCTGTTGTTTTTGCACATCCGCGTGACCATGCCGTATTTGTTCAGCGGCTGGTTCACGAAATTCTGGCCGTTGATTGTCATGCTGATCGCGTTTGTTGGCGTGGGCTTGGGCGAAGTGTTCCAGCGGCGACGTCAGCCGGTGCTCTCCGAGCCGCTCCAAACAACCGGCGCGCTACTGCCGCTGCTGCCCGCGCTTGCGTTCTGGTTCGTGGAATACCGCGTCGACTACTCACTTCTGCTGTTTGCCGTTGGCGCGCTTTACGCAACGTTAAGTGTGCTGCGGCGGTCGTTTTTGTTTGGCATCATGGCGGCTATTTCCGCCAACGGCAGTCTGTGGTACCTGCTGTTCAGGCGAGAAGGTCTGGGCCTGCTTGAGCATCCGCAAATGTGGCTGATTCCGCCGGCGCTCTCGGCGCTCATCGCCAGCTACATCAATCGTGAGCGGCTAACGCAGCAGCAGCTGACCGCCGTGCGCTACATCTGCGCCACGGTCATCTACGTTTCGTCAACCGCCGACATTTTTATCAACGGCGTGGCCGAGGCGCCGTGGCTGCCGGCCGTGCTCGCGGGCATATCCATTCTCGGCGTGTTTGCCGGCATCTTGCTCCGCGTGCGGGCGTTTCTCTACCTCGGCGTTTCGTTCCTGATGATCGCCATCATGACCGTGATCTGGCACGCGGCCATCGAAGAGGAGCGCACCTACATCCTCTGGGTGGCCGGCATCGTGACCGGCGTGTTGATCATCGCGCTGTTTGGTCTGTTCGAAAAGCGCCGCGACGACGTGCTCTGCGTCGTCGAAGAACTCAAGCAGTGGCAGGCGTAACGTACGAAGATGGTGGACGGTGCCACCCGACAACGATAGCGCCCAGGAGGAGCAGCAGGACAGTTCCTGGCTCAGGAACAGCAGCCAAAGCTCCGCTGAGGCCGGGATAATCGTTCGTCCCCATCGCCATGCCGACCTCGCTCTGCCACAGCATGAAATCGCGCGCGTCGACGGCTCCATCCCCGTTACCGTCGCCCTGCTCGAACGATGCGCCAGTCAAGCCGTAATTGTTTCTGAAGCGATCCAAGTCCAATTGGTCGACCGCGCCATCGAGATTGAAATCGGAGTAAGGCGCCAAATGTGCCCAGGCATCGACGCTATAGTGGAAGAAATCGCAGCAGCCCGGGTCATTTTCGCCAGTGAGATGCAATAGCCGGCCGTCGAGCGTCGCCTGCAGCTTAATCGGCCAACCCTGTCCTTCGTTGCCGACGAATTGGAGAACGCCTCGGTCGCGAAATGTTCCTTCCAGGCCCGTCAGGTTGAGCGTTGCATCGAGGTCCCAACCCGGAACTGGCATCGGCGCCATCGCCCGCGGTTCGAATAAAATCGCGTCTACATCGACAAACTGCGCATACGGTGCGATGGTTGGAACCGATCCGTCGGAACCGTACCGGTAACCAGTGACCAGGCCAAATTGACCGTCAACCGTCAGCAGCCAATCAAAACCCGCGAAACCGCCCGTAACGTGAACGGTGCTGCGTGAGGGAATGAAGCGATAATTGCGGAGAATGTCGGGAGGATCTGCAACGACATCTGCCGCGAGCAACCAGGCGGCAGCAATCAACACCATGCGCGCGAATGGAATAACATGCCGCATGAAATCGCCCTCACCTCCACTAGCCCACAGCAGTTGAGTTTACAACGTCATGGTTGGTCGGGCAAATTCCGTCTCGTTTTACCCGCGAAAACAGCCATTCAAAGCGCGCGCAGCGAGACACTAGGCAGAAATGCTTTGGACCAGGACGCCGACTACCACACGACCACACCGTGCCGTATGCCGAGCAATACCGCCACAACGCCAAGCATCGCCGGCATGGTTGTCGTTGGTTCCGGAACCGCGGGACTTCGCAAAGAACCTGCAATCGCGACGGACCCGCCA
>JAICPS010000115.1 GCA_025929715.1 Anaerolineae bacterium
GGCTAGTCGAGATGGTTACCGGCGACCTGGGCTTTGCGGCAGCCAAGAAATATGATCTCGAGGTGTGGGCGGCTGGCTCAGAGGAGTGGTTAGAGGTTAGTTCAATCAGCAATTGCGAGGCGTTCCAGGCGCGGCGTGCCAACATACGTTATAGGCCCGGGGATGGGGGGAAACCGCGCTTCCCGCACACGCTCAACGGAAGTGGTCTCGCTCTCCCGCGCATCATGATCGCCATCCTTGAAAACAATCAACGCGAAGACGGAAGTATCATCGTGCCTGCGGCTTTAAGGCGGTACGTGGGCATTGAGGTTATCGAGGGCGCGCAACGCGCAAGTTGATCTATTCTGGCCGCTCGGGACTGCCTAGATGACCGGTGTCTGAACAGAGCGCCATACATCTTCGTATAGCTCAAGCATTTGCCCGGCGATAATGGGCCATGCATATTGACGGGCATAAGCCTGTGCGTTGCGGCCCATCCCTCGGCGGCAGTCGTCGTCGACGAGAAGGCGATAAATTCGTTCAGCCAGCGCCTCTGGGTCACGACTGGGAACGTGGTAGCCCGTTTCTCCGTCACGCACGAGAAAGGCGAGACCGCCGACTTCCGAAGCAATTACCGGCGTGCCCATCGCCATAGCCTCAAGGGCGACGAGGCCAAAGCTTTCATAGTGAGAAGGCATAACCACCATCTCAGCCGCCGCATAATATTCGGGCAAGACTTCCTGATCTTTTGAACCGAGGACGGTAACCAGGTCGCGCACGTCAAGTTCCTGGCGTAGCGTCTGTAAACGCGCCATCTCGTCATCCTGGCTGTCGCTCCAGGGATCCCCGCCGATTATAGCGACGCACACGTTTTCGACGGCTGCAGGACGGCGCTCTTGTATGAGGGCCATGGCCTGCATAAGTGTGTCAATGCCCTTCAACCGTTCAATACGACCAGCGAAGAGGATGTTGCGATTGGTGCGAGGAATTCCAAGTCGCTCTTTCGCTAACGCCTTAGGAATGGGGTGAAACCGCTCAAGATCGACGCCGGGAGGTATGGTGACAAACTTGGATGTGTCTGCCCCATAAAGCCACTTTAGCTGCGCTTCTTCGGCCGGCGTCGAAATCACAATCCGATTGGCAAATTCGAGAATGCGCGATTCACCTTTTATTCGCTCGGGAGCCGCGCGCTGCTCATCGTCAAGCGCAATGCGATTTTTCATGTGTCCCAACGTGTGAAACATATGCACAATGGGAATGGTGAATCCCCACGCCTGGCGAAGCCGTTCCGCGACGAGACCGGACAACCAGTAGTGACTGTGCAAAAGATCGTATTGTAGGCCCTCCACTTTGGCAAAATCCAGGACGCCCGCAATGAATTCGTCAAGGTAATTGCCTATGTCCTGGACTGGAATTGGCGATTCAGGACCGGCGGGAATGTGGATCACGCGCGCATCGTTACCCAGATCATGTTTCACGCGCGGCTGGCAGTCGTCCTGGGATCGCGTGAAGACGTCAACCAGGATACCGTGCCTGCCAAGCTCGCGGCTAAGCTCCCTGACATAGACGTTCATACCGCCTGTTTTCTTCCCGCCGAGCATTGCAAGCGGACAGGTGTGAACGCTCAACATGGCAATGCGTCTGATGGGATACTGTTCTCTTGCGATCATGGGGCTCTTATTTGTATTGTGTAATGCCGAGACCTTCGTTTCACTCACGATGACGGTCGGGTGGTTCAAGCTGGAGATGGTGGATAAGCGTATTCTGGGCGCCAAATCGATACTTGTACTCTTCACCACCACGCAGGAAGTCGAACGTCTCTCTACCAGCTTCAATTGCCATTTCAATTGCGCCGGCAGTCAGGACAACGCCCGGGCTCAGATGACCAAATTGTACGATGTCAAAACCTGAATTGTAAACCCAGATGCGATCGTTATAATCAAAATTATACAATGCAGCGGCATTTTGACCGTTGCGCCGCAAGAATAGGAGCTGGAGATTTTCTTCCTTATGCGCCGCGGCAGCAACCTCATGGAACATGGTGCGTCTTCCCTCGTTGAGCCAGTCTTCCTTCTCCGCCGTACTTAGTTGCAGTAGCCGTAGAAACTCGTCGACCGCCGCTGCCAGATCGTCCGTCGCTCCTGTGACGTAAAGGTCGGCTGATGCGGCGGCCGCCCGACGCATTTTTCTACGGATCTCATGGCGCTGTTTTTTGTCGAGGCTCAACAAATATTGGTCAAATGTATCAGGAAGGCTTATTACAGGGCAGACTTCCTGGACCTCTGTCTTAAAATGATAACCGCGGTTTGAAGCTATGCCTGACAGTATGGAACGCGATGGGGAGGCATCTGGCACATTGCACAAGTTAAGCCCACGCCAAGCAGGGAAATCAGCATCTTCGAGCAGATCGAACACGCTTTCCCAGGCTACGACTGCCTGCTCTGCCGGCGAAATTAGATCCAGGTAGTCTGTCTCCTCGACGCAGCCGTTAAAGTGAAGCATGCCCTCGAAGAGAAAGAAGCAGGCGATGGCGCACAGGTGATGTTGCTCATCCCGGACAACTACTGTATGTAATTCACCAGGACCCAGGTGCGTCCACCAGGCCTTTTGGTAGGCGAGTGTTTGAAAAGGCGTCGCCGTCATCGCAGAATCGACCAGACCATCCCATTCCAGCGCCAGTTCGACGAACACTTCGTTGCCGCTTATCCATTGTGTGAGCATGTGCTGTTCCTGTGGCAATGATGGACGTACCTTCAGCCTATTTTCGTTTTCAGCAATGGCGGGAGCAGCCAGGCGACGGGTTATTCCCTTCTCTCATAAACGTGGCGGCGGACGCGTTCGGCGATGGCTGACGGATCCACGTGTTTCCGCGCCTGTCCGGTTTCGATTGCCGTGCGCGCTACAGCTTCGGCAACGGCCGGCGCGACTGCGAAGTCAGTGCCTTTCGGAATAATCCAATCGTGACGCAACTGTCGATCATCCACCAGACCGGCGATAGCCCTGGCAGCTGCGACTTTCATCTCGTCTGTGATATTGCCTACTCGGGTGTCTAGCGCGCCACGGAAGATGCCGGGAAACGCCAATGAGTTATTAACCTGATTCGGCAAGTCGCTGCGTCCGGTGGCGATGATCGCCGCCCCGGCGTCACGGGCGGTGTCCGGCATGATTTCAGGGATTGGATTGGCGAGCGCAAAAATGATGGGATCTTTAGCCATCGATTTTACCATCTCAGGCTTGAGCACCCCTGGAGCGGAAAGGCCAATGAAGAGATCGCGGCCTTCTACCGCGCGTGCAAGATCTCCCTTGAGGCGATCCAGATTGGTGATATCGGCCATCTCTTCTTTAATCCAGTTCATGCCCTCTTTTCTACCCTTGTAGATGATGCCACGGGTATCCAGCATGACGACGTCGTCGATGCCCATCGACATCAGCAGACGGGTGACGGCGATTCCCGAGGCTCCAGTACCATTCACGACCAGTGAAAGATCAGCCGGCTTTTTGCCTGTCAGGCGGCAGGCGTTAAGGATTCCGGCCAGCACGACGACAGCAGTACCATGCTGATCGTCGTGGAAAATGGGAATATCCGTTTCTTCGCGCAAAACGCGTTCGATATAAAAACAACGCGGTGCACTAATATCTTCCAGGTTTACGCCGCCAAACGTTGGTTCGAGGTTCTTGACAATAGCGATGATCTCGTCGGCTTCCTGCGTCGCAAGGCAAAGCGGAAAGGCTTCCACGCCTGCAAATGTGTGAAATAGAATGGCCTTTCCTTCCATCACCGGCAATGCGGCGCGCCCGCCTATGTTTCCCAGACCGAGAACGGCGCTGCCATCGCTGACGACGGCCACAAGGTTGCCGCGCGCCGTTAATTCAAAGGACTGTTGCAGATCATCCTTAATTACCTGCGAAGCCTCCATCGCACCGGGTACAAGATAGAACTGCTCAAGGACAAAACTGTCTTTGACAGGAATATTGCTATTTATCTCCAAAAGTCCCTGAAACCGTTCATGGAGTTCGAGTGACTGCTGGCCTAGGTCCATCTGGCGCCCACTGGGGCCTGGAGCGGGAAGCCGTCCCTCGTACACGTATGCGCGCGTTCGCCTCCCGATTTCCTCTGAATCTGATTTTGGTCGTTTGGCCAGGTCGGCCTCGAGTGTCGCCTGCGCGACGGCCGACGCGACAACTGGAGCGACGCGATAGTCGATGAGGCGGGGATAGATGTAATCGGGATGCAACTCGTCTTCGGTAACGAAGCTAGCTATCGCTTCGCTGGCGGCGAGTTGGGCCTGCAAACAAAAGGTCTGGGCGCGAACGTCGAGTAAGCCGCGAAATACGCCGGGAACGACGGCTGAGATGTCCATCTGGTTTGGAAATGTTGAGTGCGCGGTGGCAACCACGGCGGCGCCGGCTAGCCTGGCCTCCTGTGGGACAATTTCGATTGGTGAGCCAAATGTAAAAAGTATGGGATCGCGTGCCATGCACCCGATGTTTTCTCTGGTAAGAAGTGTCCCCCCTGCAAAACCAATGTAAGCATCAGCTCCTTCTAGGACTTGCTGCAGGGTTCCTTTTTCGTAGCCTGGGTTGCTTAGCCCTGCTATCTCCCACTTAGCCCAATTCATGCGCACCGGTCGATATTTATGGAGGGCGCCGTGGCGATCACACACAATAACCCTCGTAGCGCCGTAATGGTGCAGCAGCTGGGCGGTGCCAAGACCAGCGGCCCCCGCGCCGTTGACAATGATGCGCATATCGGCGACCTGTTTGCCAACGAGGCGAGCCGCATTGATGAGCCCGGCAAGTACACCAATTGCTACACCATCACGGTGGTTATTGACGACGGGAATATACAGCGACCTTTCCAGGCGGTTCGTGATGGCGATACCTTTGGGAGATACGACGTCCTCGATGCTGATGGCGCCGAAGCTAGGGCTGGTATTCAGGACGAAATCTACAAATGCATCGACGCTGTGGGCCGAAATCGCAAGGGGTAGGGCGTCGACGCCGGCAAATGTTTTCATGATAACTGCCTTGCTTTCCAAAACAGGCAGAATGGCCGCTGGACCTATGTCGCCCAGACCAAAGGCTGAAGAACCGTCGGAAACGATAGCGACGGTATTGCCGCGACAGGTGACGTCAAATGATCGCTTCGGGTCGCGGTCGATTTCCAGGCAAGGCTCGGCTACGCCGGGCGTATACACAAGGCTCAGGGCCTGGCTGTCGCGAACGTGGACCTTGCTTCGCACGCTGATCAGACCGTTATAGCGGCGCCGGTAAATCATCGCCTGGCTTTCAGTTGAGGTGGTTGACATCTTGGCCTCGTATGGTGTCGTTAGCGGCGCGATATGGAAGATAATTTATGGCTACGTTCTGAAAAGAACGCGATTATCGCCGACGCGACGGGTAATTTTCTGTTGATCTAAGTCCTCGAGAAGGGCGATAGCGTATTTCCTGCTGGTATTCAGCAGGTCGCGAATTTCACCGGCATTCGCTGTTTCGTGGCTTTCGATGTAGCTGACGGTTTGCGCGATCAGCCGCTCAAAATCTGCGGTGCGATAGACGACGTCCTCGTTAAGCTGATAGAGTTCGCCGAGTTCCAGCAGTGCTTCGTAGACGTCCTCGCCCACCTGCGCCTTACATTCCTTGACGCTTGGCGAACTCGCCCCGGCATCCTGGAAATTGCGATTCAGCGCGGCGATACGTCGCTGCTGTTCATCGCTAAAATTGATTCTGTGTTCTGGCACGTGGATTATCATACCGGTATCAACGATCACCTCTTCGTTTGCAAGCCGGTGTAACAAGGAATTAAACACCGGCATCGTCAGCTCAAGACGACTGCGAAGTTCTTCTCGCGGCATTCCCAGGCGCAATGGAAAACGACGATGATAGTTGCCGACGTGCTGACGGGTTCGCCCGCTCAACGACAGCCAGAAGGGTTCGGTAACAGCGGCCGGACCGAGGATTATGACGCGTCCTCCGGCAATCAACGAATTCCAGGCTTCCTGGGCTGTATCCGGCGACAGGCTTGACTTTTGCAGGAGCACATCAAGGCTAATCGGCTGAAGCCGATCTAGTTTTTGGAATAGCAGATCCTCGGGCTTTCCTCCTGCCAGGATGTTCAGGCGATCGAGGACGGGCTGTTGAAATCGGCGATGGCGCCGGCCGGGATGGGGATCCAGTATCAAGCCGCCACCAAGCGTTGCACCAGGAGATGGCCGGCGCAAGATGAAGTGATCGCCACGTTCGACCGCCAACGGGGCATGCGATGCCAACTGCAACCAGCCTGTCTGACCCGGTTCAATCGTTTGGGAGCCCAAAACTCGCGTGCGAGCTAATATTTCGGCGGCGCCCGTGAATAGCTTTACTTCGACGTTATGCTTTAGCGGCGCAGCAGCATCATGAAGATGGCGATACGATGCGTCGACCAGGATGGTTTCGCGAAGCTGGCCAGGTAATGTAAGAACTTGTCCGCGCTGAATGTTGCTTGCGTCAATACCCGACACGTTTACTGCAACACGACTGCCGGGTATAGCCGAATCACGTTTGGTCTTGTGCGTTTGTAATCCTCGGACACGTCCTTGCAGCGCACCCGGCTGAATCTCAATAGTGTCGCCGACCGTCAGCCGGCCGCCCGTGAGCGTGCCCGTCACGATGGTTCCGAAGCCCGAGAGAGTGAAAACGCGGTCAATGGGAAGGCGCGGCCGACCTAAATCGGGTCGGGCGTCGGTAGCTCGTAGTCGAGCGGCAAGTTCATCGCGAAGCTGAGGCAGCCCTTCCCCTGTACGCGCGGAGACCGGGATAATGGGTGCGTCCTCGAGAACTGTTCCTGACAAGCCCTCTTGCAGGTCAAGTACGACCAGCTCAAGCCAATCGGGATCCTGAATCAGATCGGACTTGGTGAGCGCCACTACTCCTCCAGGGACACTAAGAAGGTCAATAATAGCAAGGTGTTCGGATGTCTGCGGCATGACGCCCTCATCGGCGGCAACTACAAAGAGTGCGAGGTCAATTCCGCCGATGCCGGCAAGCATATTTTCGATAAAGTCGCGGTGTCCAGGTACGTCTACGACCCCGACCTCTTCGATTTCGTCGCCAACTTCCAGGCTCATCCAGGCAAAGCCAAGGTCGATGGTCATTGCCCTTTCTTTCTCTTCGGCCAGCCTATCAGGATCTATCCCTGTAAGCGCTTCAATTAGTGTGGATTTGCCGTGGTCGACGTGTCCCGCAGTGCCGATGACGTGCAACCTGTTCCTCCACAGGCGCCTAAAGATGACCCGCACTTTTGCGGTACCGGTCACCTGAGGCAACCGTTCTAAGCTTCGTCGTCACGCACGGGAACGAGAGCCGGCTGCCGCCGCCGGTTAGGATCATTGGCGAGCGTCTTTTCGATCTCTTCCTGCCAGATACGTGGGAATTGCTTAATGGCGTCGGCCTGCGCCGACTGAACCCGCCACACTTTCTCCTGATCTCGCTGCATATTTTCTACGCGTCCCTCAATGGCCGACATCTGTTCTCGCAACTGGCGCTCGTGCCGGTTCGAGCTGGTCAGGCGTTGGTCGATGTCTACCTCGAAATTTTTCCAACGCTTGTTGTGATCGACGACGAAGTTATCCCAGCGCGTCTGCATGCGGTTCACTTCGACGCGAGTCAGCTCCGAAGTTTCGCGCTGCTGTTGTTCGATCTGATGTTGCCACTCTGCCAGCGTCTGGACCGCCATTTTGGCTTCTTTATATTGGTCGGCAAAGTTCACCCACTGCTGCCTGTATGTGTCCATGGTGTCGTTCTGCTGTTCGAGCATTCGTTCCCAATTATTGAGCCTTTGATTGCGCTCGTACTCACCAAGCTGAATCTGCTCCGCCCAGCTCTTGATGATCTGTTTTAGTTCGTTCTGGGCGTCCAGCAACCCATCAAGGCTGTTCTCCTGCTTGTTAATTTTATCTCCGAGAATATCAAGGCGATTGTAAATTGGCTCCCAACGCTTGCTAATCTCTACAAGCGTTGTCTGAATATCGTTGATATTCCGATTATTCTTGTTCTCGGCCTCTTCCAGATACGTGAGGTCGCTAGACCAGTTCTCAATCCGATTTTCGATGGGCGGAATTCTATTTTGTAGGACACCGATTAGATTAGCGAGGCGCGCTTCTTCCGCCTGGCGCAGCTCCATTTCATTCTGAAGGCGGCTAATGGCCGGCAACTCTTTGCGTATCTCGGCAACTTCACGTGCGTTCGACTCTTGCTCTACTCGGCGCAAACGTTCCATTTCATCGTCGGCTCGCACGCGACGGTCGTCATATTGCTCGATGAGAGTGACCATTTCGTCCTTGAACTGAGCCAACTGCGTGTCGACCTGCGGCAGGCGCGATATTTGAGAGGAAACGTTTGCCAGCCGCTCCTCCAGCTCCTTAATGCGCTTGTCTCGGCTTTTGAGCTCGCGATCCTGGACTGCGACTTGTTTCTCAAGGTCGTTGAGGCGCCGGCTACTTTTGCGGCGCTCTTCATCCATCCACTCAAGCCGAGTACGAATCGCTTCGAGATCCTGTGCCTGTCCATTATTCGGTGCCATAGCTCATGCTCTCCTGCATATTGGGTGAACTGTGCGGCATTATAGACTGCCTGAGGCTAATCGTAAAACTTGGACTTGTTCTCACATAAAACCCACGACCAGGTTTACCCACGCGCTAAGACAGACTACAATTTGACGATGCAGATCGGGATCGATGCACGCCTCCCACATTACCAGATGGGTGGCATCAGCCGCTATGTGTTGCAACTGTTGCCGGCCCTTGCTGCTTTGGATAATGTCAACGAGTATATCGTGTTTCATAGCCGCAAGGATGCGACCGATAGAGTACCGCATCAGGAAAATTTTATGAGGCAAGACCTCTGGACTCCATGTCACCATCGGTACGAACGCTGGCTTTTGAGTCTCGAATTGGTCTCCAGAAATCTCGACGTGCTGCACAGCCCTGACTTTATTCCGCCTGTCAAAGCGGCAAGGCGACACATAATCACAGTCCACGACCTCACTTTCCTTTATTATCCCCAGTTTCTAACTGAAGAGAGCATGGGCTACTACGCCGGACAGATCGGCTGGGCGGTAAATCATGCGGACCGTGTTATTGCCGATAGTGAGCATACGCGGCAGGACTTAATCAAAGATCTTGACGTTCCTGCAGAAAAGGTTGTAACCGTCCATCTGGCAGCCGATCCGCAGTTTGCGAACATCGCCGGAAACGCCCAAGCTGAGCAAATTCAGAGTACTTTGCGCCGCTACCATCTGAGACCTGGGTTCATTTTATTTGTGGGGACGTTGGAGCCGAGGAAAAACATTCCGACCTTGTTGGGGGCTTATGCAAAGCTGCGACGGAGCACCGCGACGACGGCGCCCCTGATCATGGTGGGCCGAAAGGGATGGCTGTATGATGACGTCTTCGCTACCATAGACAAGCTCGGCCTACGACCGCACGTCCACCATTTGAGCGAGGTGGACGACCGCGAATTGGCACACCTTTATCTGTCTGCCGCGCTGCTGGCTTTACCTTCGTATTATGAAGGCTTTGGGCTGCCGGTGCTGGAAGCGATGCACTGTAGGTGTCCAGTCCTTGTGAGTAATCGGGCGTCTTTGCCTGAAGTGGTCGGCGAGGCCGGCGTTCTTTTGGAGGCTGACGACGTCGAGGGTTGGGCGGCTGCTATGAAACGTGTACTGGCGGATGATAATCTTCGGGGGCAGATGATAGCGTCGGGGCTAAGGCGGGCGCAACAATTCTCATGGTCTCGCACGGCTGCGGAGACGCGAAGAGTCTATGAGCGCCTTGCGTAACATACGCGGTTTGAAAATCTTGCTGCTGACGCCGCAACTTCCATATCCATCAGAGCAGGGAACGAGTCTACGTAATTTTCATATCATCCGTGGTCTTGCGCAGGAACACGAGATCCATCTTTTGAGCTTTGCGGAACCGAGTGACGACGATGCCGAGGTCCAGCTCGGCCCACTTGACAAACTTTGCACGCAGATAAGGACCGTGCCTGCGCCGCGACGCACATTCGCGCAACGCGCCTGGCGATTATTGACGGATCCGCGACCGGATATGGCCCATCGCCTGCAGAGCAACGCTTTTGAAGATGCCCTTGGCGAGATTCTGCACGGCGAAGACTATGACGTCGTTCAAGTTGAGGGTATTGAGCTCGCGGGGACAATACCGCTGATACGTCGCATAAGTCCGGGGTCGAAGATCGTATTCGACGAACACAATGCCGAGGCCGAGCTTCAACGCCGGATGTACATGACCGACCGCGCTCAGCCGCGTAGGTGGGTAGGGGCGATATACTCTTTTGTGCAGTGGCGCCGCCTGCGCAAGTTTGAGCGATGGGCTTGCCGGTCTGCGGATGGCGTCAGTGTTGTCAGTCAAGCAGACCGGAATCATTTGCAGGCCTTGGCACCCGGCTCAGACCCGATCGTAATTCCCAATTGTATAGATGTCCAGGCTTACCAGAGTTTGCGCTCCAC
>JAICPS010000134.1 GCA_025929715.1 Anaerolineae bacterium
CATCACGCTGTAGAAGCGGCAAAAATTGCCGCCGTGCTGGCTGCCGAGCTTGGCGCGGACGTAGAAACGTCCAAGATGGGCGCCCTGCTGCACGATCTTGGCAAGGCCATGGATCACGAGCACGAAGGAACCCACGCCATGCTGGGCGCCGAGTTTATCAAGCGTTTCAACGTGCCTGCCCGCGTCGTGAACGCGGTGGCCTCGCACCATCATGAGGTCGATCAGGAGTCGGTTGAAGCCATTCTGGTTGAAGCCGCCGACGCCATCTCGGGCGCCCGTCCCGGCGCGCGCCGTGAGAGCCTCGAAAATTACATCAAGCGCGTGCGCACCCTGGAAGACATTGCGGTTTCGTTCGAGGGCGTGGAAACGGCCTATGCTTTGCAGGCAGGCCGCGAGATCCGCATCCTGGTCAAGCCCGATTCCATAGACGACTTGGGAGCCATGCGCCTTTCAAAGGACATCTCCAGGACCATCGAGGATAGCATGCAGTATCCGGGACAGATTCAGGTCACTGTGATCCGCGAAACCCGATCGATCGGATTTGCAAAATAAGCTCAGCCAGGAGGAAACCATGCGTATCCCGATCATCGCCGGGAACTGGAAAATGCACATGACCGTCGAGGAGGCGACAGCGTTCGTTCTCAACATCCGCGATGGTCTTGACGCTGCCGACGGTGTCGAGAGCGTACTCTGTCCGCCAGCCATCGCCATTGCTGCGGTGCACGACCTCTTGAAGGGCTCTGATGTCGGCGTTGGCGCTCAGAACATGCATTACGAGGAAAGTGGCGCCTTCACCGGCGAACTTTCTCCGGCGATGATCGTGCGATACTGCGGGTATGTCATCCTGGGCCACAGCGAGCGCCGTGCCCTTTTCTGCGAAACCGATGAGGGCGTCAATCGCAAGGCGCGCGCCGCGCTGGCGCATGGCCTGACGCCGATCATCTGTGTCGGCGAAAGCCTGGAGCAAAACGAAGCCGGCGAAACGCACGCCTTCGTCAGCGAGCAGGTTCGCGCTGCGCTAGCAGGTATCCGGGTGGACCAAGTTGATGGCTGTGTGATCGCCTATGAGCCTATCTGGGCCATCGGCACTGGCAAAGCGGCGTCAGTCGAGGATGCGGGCGGCATCATCGGCAAAAGCGTACGCGGTACCGTCGAAGAGCTCTACGGCGCGACTGCCGCACAGGCAGTGCGCGTGCAGTATGGCGGCAGCACTAAGCCCGAAAACATTGCAGCGTTTATGAGCCATCCCGATATCGACGGCGCCCTCGTGGGCGGCGCCAGCCTCAAGCCGAGTTTTGTCGAGATGGTGACGAAAACAGCCGCCCTCTATGAGGCCTCTACCAGGAAACATAGCGGCCGGTGACGCCCTTTATCTGGCTCGCGCTCTGCCTGCCCGCGCTGCTCCTTTTGCAACGCTGGATCCATCGCCACCTGCGCGGATTGGCTTACTTACTGACCGGGCGCATGACCTGGGCAGTCCTCATCTACGCCATCGTTCTTTTTCCCGGGGTCCTGCTGCATGAGCTGAGCCATTGGATCACCGCGCGCCTACTTGGCGTTCGTACCGGCGCCATCTCACTGTTGCCCCAAATGCAGCAGGACGGCACGGTGCGCCTCGGCTACGTCGAATATTATCGCAGCCGCTCGCTAGGGCCGGTACGCGAGAGTATGATAGGCGCGGCCCCGCTAATTACCGGAACTGCCGTGGTCCTGATAATCGGCTTCCAGGTCTTTAATATCACGAGCTTCACCGCAGCCGTCGAAACCGCTAGCCTGGATAGGCTCAGCAGTGCCCTCACGCAGCTGTTCACCGCACCGGATTTCCTCGTCTGGCTCTATCTCATATTTGCCATCAGCAACGCCATGATGCCCAGTCCGTCAGACCGCCGCGCCTGGCCCCCGTTTTTACTTGTGCTCCTCATCGCCGCTGTTGCCCTATACTTTCTCGACCGCCAGCGGGTGATCATTGGCGGCATAGCCGGCCCGGCGGCGACTGTTTTTGGCTACCTGGCGCTGGCGCTTTCCCTGGCGATTGGCGTCGATATCGTCTTTATTTTTGTTATTTACCTTCTGGAAGGCCTGATCAGCCGTCTGCGCGGCGTGGAAGTTGTGTACGAACGCGTGGACTCTCCTTGATTCAGGTACATCGTTTTGATAATCGTTCAACTGGCTACTCCACGGTCACACTCTTAGCCAGGTTCCTCGGCTGATCCACGTCGCAACCGCGGCGCACGGCGATGTGATAGCTCAGCAGTTGCAGTGGCATGACGTTGATGATCGGCGCCAGCAGCGGCGGGGCCAGTGGCACCGAAATCACGTGGTGCGCCTTGCCACGGATAGACTCGTCACCCTCTGAAGCGAGCGCTATTACTAATCCACCTCGCGCGCGTGCCTGCTCCACCTGGCTTACCATCTTTTCGTAAACGTGATCCTTGGTCACAATCGCCACCACCGGCATTGTCTCGTCGATCAACGCGATCGGCCCGTGCTTCATCTCGCCTGCCGGATAGCCCTCGGCGTGGATGTAACTGATCTCCTTGAGCTTCAGCGCTCCCTCCAGAGCAATCGGATAATTGATGCCCCGCCCCAGATACAGAAAATTCTCCGCACGATAGTACTGGTTCGCCAGCGCCTGGTACTCCTCGTCATGGTCCAGCACGCGTCCTGCAAGGTTGGGCAAGTGTGCAAGGCCGTCCACGCACTGGCGCAACTGCTGCGCCGATAGCATGCCGCGCATGTCGCCGAGAACGCAGGCCAGCATGAACAGATCGGCCATGGAAGCCACAAAAGCCTTTGTGCTTGCTACCCCTATCTCCGGTCCGGCATTCATCGCAATGTAGCCATCAGACATGCGCATCGCCTGGCTGCCGATGACGTTGACGATGGACCACAGCAACGCCCCTTGTTCCTGCGCCAGCTGACAGGCCGCCAGCGTATCGGCCGTCTCGCCCGACTGCGTGATGGCGATCACCGCTGTGCCCGGCTCGACGATGGGTAGGTAGTAGCGAAACTCCGACGCGTACTCCACTTCCACCGGAATACGGGCCAGAGACTCGATCATATATTTGCCCACCAGACCGGAGTAATAACTGGTGCCGCAGGCCAGGATAAAGATTTTGCGCAGGTTCTTTACCAATTCTGGCGTCAAGTTCATCTCTGCCAGCTCAACGCGCCCCGCCTCGAAATTGACCCGCCCACTAAGGGTATCGATGAGCGCCCGCGGCTGCTCGAATATCTCCTTTTGCATAAAGTGTTTGTACTCCCCCTTGACGGCGCTTACCGGATCCCACGAGATATTGTGTACTTCTGGATTCAACGTCTCCCCCTCAAGAGACGAAACTTCGTAACCATACTGGGAGACGACGCCCATCTGTCGATTCTCCAGGAAGACCATATCTCGGGTATATTCCAGGATGGCGGGGATGTCCGAAGCGATAAACATTTCGCCGTCGCCGATGCCCAACGTGATGCCGCCCGCGTTGCCCAGGCGCGTGCACACGAGCCGGTCCGGCTCGTCGACGCTCATGGCGACGACGGCGTTGGACCCTTCAAGCAGGCTGAAAGTTTGGCGCGCTGCTTTTTCGAGACTGCACCCTGACTCCACGAAACGCTCTAACAGCTGCACGATAACTTCCGTGTCTGTCTCTGAGGAAAATCTGACTCCTTCCGCCTCTAACTCGTCGCGCAGCGCCATATAGTTCTCCACGATGCCGTTGTGCACCACGGCCACTCGCTCGTCCATACCCAAGTGCGGGTGAGCGTTGCGCTGGCTTGGTTTTCCGTGCGTGGCCCAGCGTGTATGGCCAATGCCTACGTTGCCGCGCAGCGGTGACTCCCGCACCATCTCTTCCAGATTAATCAGCTTTCCTCGGTCGCGCCTGATGGCAATGTCGCCGTTTTTCTGTAGCACCGCCAGCCCGGCCGAATCATAGCCTCGATATTCCAGCCGCTTTAACCCGTTCAGAATAACTGCGGGAGCCTGCCGTTCGCCGATATACCCCACAATTCCACACATTGAGACGCCTCCATTTGAATTGGTAAGCAGAAATAGGCGGCGCCCCTTCAATTGTGTGCGATATGGGGTCGCCCCTGGATATGCATAGCACGCCCATCAGGGGTGCTACGGCCACCGAAGCTCTCTTTGTGCGGTCAGTTGCCCAACCGTTTTGCAGAACTTCTTTGTCGGGGCAAAGCATAGGGCCGTGGCCGGCCCTGGAGGCATCCGCTGATCATTCGATTCCTGTGCCTGGCAACGTCCGGAAAAAACGCCGTCAGAAACAGGCTCTCACCGCGCGGTGAGAAACCTCCACCTCGTCAACCTTGTTTCACAACAAGGTCCATGCGCTGCTGATTGCCCATTCTAAATTGTAAATACGCTACACTTAGCGCCGTAAATTCATACTACACGCCCTTCTTCCCCGTGTCAATGTGTGCCCGGTAATGTTTTTTCAACTGCGATCGACTTCTTCTTTGTGTACAGCGATTTGGCATATCGCTGACCTCCATGAAAGGTAAGATTTGCCGCAAGCCGGCCCGTAAAGTTTGCCGCGGCGCGGCTACATGGTATAATTTAATCTGCACAGGCCACCGTAGCTCAATTGGCAGAGCGATGCTTTCGTAAAGCATAGGTTATGGGTTCAAGTCCCATCGGTGGCTTTCCGCTTGCCCCGTGTTTCGCCTTCCCTTAGCTTTCTTAAGCTTAGATGATAAGATTCTGTCCATGGCAGAGCTAAGGCCCATTGTCTTTGGCGTAGCGGGCGGGACGGCATCCGGCAAGACGACGGTCGCCGACACAATCCTGGATGCAGTCGGCGCCTCTCAGGTCGCTTATCTTGCTCACGACGCCTACTACAAGGACATGGGCCACTTACCCTTCGAAGAGCGAATCCGCGTTAACTACGATCATCCCCAATCTCTGGAAACCGACCTGCTTGTGGAACACGTACAGCAACTCCTGGCCGGAAATGCAGTCGATATTCCGATTTACGACTTCACGCACTACCGGCGCACGAATGAAACAAAGCCGATAAAGGCCAGCCCCATCGTGCTGATTGAGGGTATCCTGATCTTCACTCACCGCCGCTTGCGCGACCTCATGGATATTAAAGTTTACGTCGATACCGATCCCGACGTACGCTTCATCCGGCGCATGGTCCGCGACATGGATGCACGTGGACGTTCCCTAGATTCCATCGTGAAGCAGTACCTGGAAACGGTACGCCCTATGCACCTGGAGTTCGTGGAGCCCAGCAAGCGTTACGCCGACGTGATCATTCCCCGTGGCGGCCTAAATAAAGTAGCCCTGGATATGGTCGTCTCGCGGCTCATGGAGTTGCTGCGCTGGCAACAAGCCGTACCATGAGTGGTTTCGTCAGGGTCTACGAAGTTGGTCCCCGCGACGGGCTGCAAAATGAATCCGCTGACGTCTCGACAAAGCAGAAACTTGAGCTGATTGACGGCCTGGTTGCCGCCGGCCTGGCCCGCATCGAGGCGACCAGCTTCGTCCATCCGCGCGCCGTGCCCCAGATGGCCGACGCCGATGCAGTCATGAGTGCCCTGCTAACGCATGACGGCTATTCAGCGACCACGTTCACAGCGCTGGTGCTGAACGAAAAGGGCTACGATCGGGCCTACGAGGCCGGCTGCCGCCACATGGCCCTTGGCGTCGCCGTCAGCGAGACGTTCAGCCAGCGCAATACACGAATGTCCACGGAAGAAGCCTTCGACACGGCCGGCCGCCTCGCACGCCGCGCTGCCGAAGACCGTGTCTGGACCCGAGCCTATTTGATGACCGCCTGGGTTTGTCCGTTCGAGGGGCCGATGTCCCCGCGCAAAGCGCTTGCATATGCGCGCCGCCTGTGGGAAATGGACATCGACGAGCTGTCAATTGCGGACACAATTGGCCATGCCGATCCTCTGAGCGTTGGCAGACTTCTGGAAGAGATTGGGCACCAAACCGATATGACGCGATTGGCCGCGCACCTGCACGACACCCAGGTTCTCGGTCTGGCCAACGCTACCGCCGCCCTTTCCGCCGGCGTGCGCATCTTCGACAGTAGCGTCGGCGGCCTTGGCGGCTGCCCGTTTGCTCCGGGCGCGGCAGGCAACCTGGCCACAGAGGACATTGTGTTTCTGGCTTACAAAATGGGCCTGGGCACAGGCGTTGATCTGGGCAGGCTATGGGACGTCGTCGCCTTCGCCGACAAAATTATCGGCCGCCGCGTCGGCGGGCGCATCCGCGACTGGTGGGAAAGCCACGCCGACGAAGAGCCGGAAATCTTCGCGATGTAACTTCGACGTTCCCCTGAACCCCACCATAATTCGCAACCGCGCGGTCATCCTGAGTGAAACGAAGGATCTCGTGCGCGTAGCGTGTCGTGGAGATGCTTTATTACGCAGACTCCCTTCAGCATGACAGATGTGAACCGGTCATCCTGAACGAAGTGAAGGATCTCATCCCGCAACCCTGATGCTGCGCATCCTCTCCTCCAGAATCGTGCCAAAACAGTGCAGCTCCTCACGCGTGTTATAAGCGTGAAACGAAAGGCGCACATGCGGCGTTCCGCGGGCGTCTAGATGTTTCACCACGGTTACATGCTGCTCGTACAGGTAAGCCACTAATGCATCCGTCTCCTCACTGCTCAGTCCGGAGCGGAAAGTGACGATTGGGCCGTGTCCGGCCGGCGTTACCACCTCAAGTCCCATACGCTCCAGCATGGCGATCGCCTCTGCCGCCAGCGCCGTCGTGTGTCGATCGATATTCTGCAACCCGAGTTCCCGTATTAGCCCGATACTGTCTCGTAGGCCAATCCAACCGACCACGTCCCAGGTGCCCATGGCAAAGCGCGAGGCGCCCGGCAGCGGCGTCAGATCATAGCTCAGCCAGTGCATGAAGTCGCGCGTAGCGTTTGGCCCTATGGGTAACGGCTGCAACGTGGCGCAAAAACTCTCGCGCACGTACATGAAGCCGGTTCCCGGCGAGGCCAGTAGTGACTTCTGTGCGCCGCTGGCCAACACGTCAATGTGCATCGCCTGCACGTCGATCGGAATATGGCCCGCCGCCTGGATGGCATCCACCACAAAGACGATATCACGCGCCTTGCAGAAAGCGCCCACGGCCGTGAGATTTGTACGGTGGCCGGTGAGAAACTGGATCGCACTGGCCGCCACCAGGCGCGTGCGCTCGTCCACCAGCGGCGCCAGCGCCTCCAGCGTCAGGCCGCCCCCAACCGCCGGTACCTGCCGCACTTCGACGCCTAGCCGCGCCAGGCTCAGCCAGGGATAGGCGTTGGACGGAAATTCCACTTCACAAAACAGTACGTTGTCGCCTTCCTGCCAATCAATTGCCAGCGCCACAGCCCCCAGGCCGCTGGACGTACTGGGAATCGGTACGATCTGTTCGGGCCCTGATGCGTTGATCATCGAGGCCAGCTCGTTCTTTAGCATTTCATTTGCCGCCATCCCCTTTTCAATGAAGTAGGTCCAGGGCTGATCGGCCAGGCCGGCTATCACTTCCTCCATCCGTTTCCTCGTGCGCGTTGGAAGCGGTGAAATGCTAGCATGGTTAAAATAGATTTCGCTTTCGCTCAGGGGAAATTCACTTCGGCGCAGCGCATCAATATCGTACACGGTTTCTTCCTTTTGTGGTCATTGCCAATCAAGATCTCGAAATAGATTGAGACACGGTTCGTAGTGGGCGCTTCGGCGCCGGAAGGGCGCTACAGCCTCTACTACGACCCTGCAACATCCATCATATCTCGGCCTCCCCGCCTTGCAAGGTTTTTGAAAACCGCAAGGAGCAGCGCTGCACTTAGGGCCACGATAGTTGCTGAACTGATCAAGCGACCGGCTGCGAACGGCGGCGACGAAAACCAAAATCGCACCTCGTGTTCTCCTGCGGATAGAAGCACGCCACGGAACAGGCCGTTTACCTGTCGAACGTCGGCCGCTTTGCCGTCCACAGTAACATGCCATCCAGGGTAGTAAGCATCGCTAATCACCAGGAGCGCGGCCGTGTCACTGTCTGTTTCCACAATGATCTCTTCGGCAGCGTACGATACGATTGTTGCGCTGGACTCGGCGTCGACGCCGCCATTACTTACGGTTCCCGCGCCCACTATGACTGCCTCGCGCGCCGGATCGAAATCCTCGGACGACATGGCGTCGATACTAGCGGCCGCGTTCGGCGCCCAATGCCACGATCCGACCAGAAACGCTCGTGGCAGAACGTCCAGGTTCTCGTATATCTTAACGTCGCCGGAATAAATAAGGCGGTAGGCTCCTAGGACGACCGATTGAAATGTCGCGTCCCGGCGGTCGACCAGCGCCAGGGCTGTAACCTGCCAGTCCGTATCACCGGCCGACAAGACGATTTCCCGCAGGATCGCCGGCTCAGGGAATGGGTAACGCAGCAGGCCATCTTCGAGGACCTCTGCTTCTAACTGCCACGTGTCGCCTGCTACCGTCGTCACAGATACAGTGCCGTCGGGCTCGCCTGCCAGTAGCCACAGGTCAGTCGCTTCATACTGTGGAAGGTAGCCGGCGATTGCCATGGCGCCGGCTTCAATGGTCTGCGCGAGTTGCGTGTCAAAAAAGACGCCCTGGCGCCAGACGTCGCCAACCTTATCTGTAATCACATGACGCGCGTGGAATAGATCAAGCCAGCGGGCCTCCGGAACAGCATCCAGATACTCGCGCAGGCGCCCATCGCCAGTCGTAACGCCGGGTGGAAGAATCAGATCCATGAGGGCAATGTAATCGCGCAGCGGGAGTAGTCCGCCGTCAAAGCCATCCACCGATGCAAGTCCGAAAGCCAGCGGGAGGTTTGGTGCGATGATTTCCTTTTGCTTTACGGCAATGATGTAATCATATAGGGCCTCCTCCGAAAGGCGCTCGGCGTAAATCGCTTGTATTTCCGGAAGGTCGCCCGGATCAAAGAAGATTTGAGACAGGCTAAGCAGCCGCCCCGGGACCGGACTGCACTGTTCAGGCAGCAGATCGCAGCGTTGCAGCGCGATCAGGCGCGCAATTGGCGGGCGCAGTTGCAGATAGGCGGCAGGCGTCGTTAAATTGTTATAGGGAAGGGTGCGCGACGCCAAAAACAGGGCAACGAGGATGGCCGCTCCTGCCCCGAGCACGGTCGCCTGGCGCTGCCGGCCGCTCACACGCGGCAGCCGGCGCAAGAGCCAGTAAGCAAGCGCCAGTTCTGCGATCCAGGCCACCACCTGCAACCAGGATGGCGGCGCTACCGGGGCCTCGGGGCCTACCGGCAAAACCTGTGCCAGCGGCACGCTCGCAAATCCCAATAGGATCAGGCCGATTACCAACCCGACCCCCAGGCGCAAAGGATGGGCGTTCGATGCAACACCCTCGCCGGCATACCTGCGCCGCAAAATATCTAGCCCGATGCCTGCCAGCAACGCCATTCCCAGCGCATAGAGGGCCATCCAGCGCGCAGGCGCACGAAAATAGCTGAAGCCCGGAAGGCCCGCCAGCAGCAAGTAGAGCGGATTGAAGCGCCCCAATGCTAGAAAAAGCCCGCTGCCAGCCAGCGCCAGCGGCGGAAGCACCTGCGCCATGCGCTGCCAGCGCCAGACGGCAACCATGGCAAGCAGAATTACGGTGAGCGGCAGGAAGGCGACATACTCCGTAAACAGACCCTCCCCATATCGCGGCAGAAGAGCCTGTGGTAGAAGCAGCGGGTGGAGAGAAAAAGAGACGGCTTCGTTGAGCGGCAATCCTCCCTCCCGTGAGGA
>JAICPS010000495.1 GCA_025929715.1 Anaerolineae bacterium
GTGGCGAAGGCGCGGCCGTGCCACCCTGCTGGGCGGGATTACAGGCTGCCAGAATAAGTACATGAATGGCGACCAAGAGAACGGCAAAGACCGAATAGAATCCTCTCTTCATGATAAACCTCCGACGCGTTAATACCTGAAGCATAAATGCCAGAGGTCGAGCATACATCGGCCTTTCTCACGAGGTGGCGTAAGACTATCGGCGGAGTCTACTTCTCCTTCGTAGTAACGACCTCAGTCGTCGCCGTAAGAGCGTGAACGACTAATGATGTTTACCATTTAATACGGTAATTCGCTCGGGCCGGTCTCCTGACCGCGCCCGCCGGTGGCACGGTCGGAGACCGGCCACAGCATTACCGAGTTATTTTGTAAAGCTTCATAAGTCGTCACAACAAAGGATGAACGGTCGTCGCCCTGAAGTAAAGGAATCGTTGGTGAAATAAGTATTTGGTAGACCAGAGCTAAAGACGCCGTCTATACTGGACCTGCAAAAGGAAGGTTCGTTATATGGCCGATCTTATCACCCTGTTCTTGTGCGGTGACGTCATGACAGGCCGAGGCATCGACCAGGCACTACCGCATCCAGGCAACCCCCAACTCCACGAACGGTACGTCAAAGACGCCAGGCGCTACGTCGAGCTTGCGGAAAGAGCCAACGGCCCCATCCGGCAGCCGGTCGATTTTGCGTACATCTGGGGAGATGCGCTCGACGAGCTGGAGCGTGTGGCGCCCGACGTACGGCTGATCAATCTTGAGACCAGCATAACGCAGAGCGGCGCCTGTTGGCCCGGCAAGGCAGTACACTACCGCATGAATCCACAGAATATTTCCTGTCTCACCGCCGTCGGGATAGACAGTTGTGCCCTGGCCAACAACCACGTTCTCGACTGGGGCCACTTAGGGCTGGCGGAAACGCTCATAACGCTGAGGCAAGCCGGCCTGAAAGCTGCGGGTGCGGGCGCGGATCTAAGTGAAGCACACGCGCCTGCCATCATGGAGCTTGAAGGCAAGGGGCGGGTTCTTCTGTTCTCATTTGGATCTTCGTCCAGCGGCATCCCTTCCAGTTGGGCGGCTCGCCCAGAAGCGCCGGGCATCAATCTCCTGAGTGATCTGTCAGATCAATCAGTGCGGCAAATCGCGGACGACGTTGCGGCATTTAAACAAGCGGGAGACGTCGTCGTGGCTTCCATGCATTGGGGAGGCAACTGGGGCTATGCAATCCCGCGGGCGTATAGAGAATTCGCCCATAAGCTGGTCGATCGCGCCCATATCGACGTCATCCACGGGCACTCTTCCCACCACGTAAAAGGCATCGAAGTCTACAAAGACCGGCCCATCATCTACGGTTGTGGCGACTTCTTGACTGACTATGAGGGAATCAGGGGCTATGAGCAGTATAGGGATGATCTCGGCTTAATGTACTTTGCCGGCATAAACCCGCTCAGCGGCAAGCTCGCCCGCCTGCAGCTGACGCCAACCCGGATGAAGCGCTTCAAACTGAACCGCGCCACGCAGACGGAAGCTATGTGGATAAGAGACGTTTTGAACAGGGAGGGGAGGAAATTGGGAACCGCCGTGGAGATGGGCGATGACAATACTCTAACGCTGCGATGGAATTAAAAGACGAGCTTTCAGAAGCTGCCCCAGTCAGACCGGCTGAACTCCGAGTGCGAGGTGTACCATCTTACTTCGCCTCGTTCCACGCACTCACCCAATCTTGCTCAGTGATCCATTCGTCTGTCTCACCGGCTTCAGCGGGCACGGCCATATACCCTGCTTCATCCCGCTCTTCCAGCCGCCGTAACTGGTAACCAGACAATGCCTGCTCCAGGGCCTTCCGAATAAACGCGGAACGCGTCGTCTGCAGTTCTTCCACAGTCTCGTCAACCTGCTGAAGCAAGGATTCATCAATCGTCATCTGAATCGTTTTCCTATTACTGTGGTAAATCATCCACATTATACTGTGGATTATACACAAGCGCCTAATACGAGCGAACTTAATTGAGCTCCACGAACACCACCGGCAAGTAGACAAACGAACTTGGCTCGAACGGCGCGCCGCCATATTCGTCGGCGCCAACGTCGGAAGCCGGGCCGGCCGGACGCACGTCGCCGTCATAGTCACCGGTCACTTCGTCGAAAGACACCGCCTGGTCGATGGCAGCCGTCGCAACGGCCGCCAGGTGCAGGTCGCCGGAGGCGGCGTCCACGAACCAGCCAGACTGCGCATTCGTGAGATTACCGGCCTGGATGGCGCCGGCGCCATCCCGTTCAAATAGCGCGTCGTTGACTAGATTATTCATGATCTCGGTCTGGGTGTTGGGAAACCGCCATTCGATAGCCGAAAAGGTGTTTGCCGAATCGAACGTGTATACTGTGTTGTGCAGCGCGCCAGCGTCGCAGGCATTCCATAGGCAGATCCCACAATCGAAGCCGAACTGGGAGCTGAACAATTCGCCATCGAATGCAACGACGAAATTGTTGCGTATGACGCCGCCGTAGTGATCCACATAGTCGTCGCCGGCCGCAGGACAGGCATCGTCGGCGTAAGTGCGCCCGTTTCCATCCGCCACCAGCCCAAAGCCAACCCCGCGCGCGTTATTGCGTAGCAGGTTGCGTTCGACCACCGTGTCGCGGCTGCCCGTCCAGAAGTGAATGCCATGTTCGGAGAGACCGTTGGTGCACCAGAATCCTTCGACGACGTTATCACGAACCACCCAGCCGCGGGATTGGTGTGCGTCCACGCCGCCTGTGTAACAGTTATTGCGAATGTGGGGACGGCCCGCAGCCGTTAGCTCCACCTGCGAACAGGCCACTACCCCATTGTCCGTATAGTAGCCGCCGGCGACGGGGTTGATCTTGATTGCCTGTTCACCGGGATCGACGATGTGAACGTTGTAGATCAGGGTGTTCAGCGTGTGGCTGCTATTCGTACTCATCACGTGAATGGGATGGTAATAAGCCTCGCGCAATGTAAGGTCGGCAACGGTGACGTTGGAAGCGACGATCTGCACGATCTCAGTGGATACATAATTGCCGTCCAGCACCACCGTCTCGCGGTCGCCGCTGGCCGACCGCAGCGTCACGTTGGGGGTGTCGAAGCGCAAATGGACGCCGTCGAGGTCATAGACGCCATCGGCGACGAGGATCGTATCGCCGGAAGCGGCGCTGTTCACCGCGTTTTCCAGCTCCGCGACCGTGTAGACGGTGACGGTTGGGCCTGTGGGTGGGTCGAGCGCCGGGCAAAGCCCGGGATTCTGCGAAGACGGAGCGGGCCAATTCGCCTGCAATCCGAAGGCGGCTGATGCAGGGGTCGTCAACGCCACCAGGAAACAGGCCAGCAACAATGAGAGCGTTAGAAACCAGTGTTTTCGCGGACATACAAACATACTGTCTTGCTTTCCAATCCAGCATGCTCCTGAGAAGGCTATTGCCGCTGATCGCTTGTTCATTATACACTCTATCTCCAGATTGAATTCATTGTTGCGGACGTGGCGCCTGCTAATAGATTAGGAAACGGCTTAACGCCTCTGGGTTCCCCTCAATGCGAACCAGTCCCCCAGAAATTGCCTTTTCCGGTTTGAGCTGCCCGACTAA
>JAICPS010000613.1 GCA_025929715.1 Anaerolineae bacterium
ACTCTCACTCGTTCATGAGGGCCATTTTCTTCGATCAACTGGTAGTTGCCGAGGATCTCCTCAAGCTCGATGATTCGTCCTTCCAGAAACGACTGTTCGTTTCGCGCCGCTTCGAGCTCCGCATTGTCGACGAACTCGTCATCCTGTCCGTCGGCGAACGCACTTTCCAGTCGTTCCGCGATGCGCTGGCGCCCCACCGTACGCAACTCTTTCAACTCCTGCTTCAGTCGCTCCAGACCCTCGGGGGTTAACAAGTGTGGCCTTGGTTTTGTTACCATGCTCCAACCTACCTTAAGATTTTTTTCCTGCCGCAAACAGGACGGCCGTTCATAGAACAGTCACACCTGCAGGATAGCCGCTATAAGCTAGCCATCATCACGGCAACATCATAATAAAAAAACCGCTGCCTGCAGCGGTAAGAACCCTATTCTGGGCAAGAATTATACCAAATTCAATCGCGTTGTAAAGTCGATTCACGGCCGTATGGCGAAAATTGCCCGCGATTTTTTTCTCACCGGTTGCGCGTCCTTGCGTCAGTGGCAAAATAGTTGGTCGAGCGTAAACAAAGCGACGGCGAATTGAGGAAATTCGATGACGAAACGACAACTCGGCCTCGTATTTGTTCTTATGGGCATTGCAGCAATAATTGCACTCTTTGCAGCTGATATCGTCGGCGCCAGCAACTTTGGCGGCGTCGGACCGCTGCATCGACTGGCCATGGCGGGCGCAATCCTCTCTATTCTCGTGGGTCTTAGCCTACTGCCTCTGGGCGATCGTCCTGCCTGATCGTTAACGTCCAATTCGAACAATCCTGAACGATACCAATGATTGACAGAAGTTCAAAATCGCGCGCCCATTTTATTTCAGAACTAATCGCCTGTATTCTCATGGGCCTGGCGCTGCTGGCCTTTCTCGGGTATTTCGCCGTATATACCACTTACGCCGTCCATCTGTTTCAGTTTCCGTTTGACTACGACCAGGGAGAAGGATTCGAACTGGTGGACACGATCTTGTTCAGCCAGAGCCAATGGCCCTACCGCGATATCAATCAGTATCCGTTTTATTCTTCAAATTATCCTCCGCTTTACCACCTTGTCGTCGTACCATTGGTGTGGATCTTCGGTCCACATTATTGGACCGGACGCCTGGTCGCCTACCTCGGAACCTTAATTACTGCCGGTGCCATCGGCATCGCAGTATATCATGAGACGCGACGTGGTTGGCTCGCTCTGATATCCGGCCTCGCCTTCCTCGCTTCTAATTACATATATCACGTCGGCCCACTTTTCCGGCAGCATCTGTTTATGGTCATGCTAGAAACGCTCGCCGTGGTCAGCCTGACGCGCGTCATACAAAGTGAAGAAGCGACGGGACACCGCCGGCGTATAGGACTGCTGCTGGTAATAGTGTTGCTACTATTTGCTGGCTACACGAAGCAACTTGCCTACGCTACGGTGGCAGCCGTATATATGTTTCTATTCCTGCGGCAGCCGCGAAGGGCAGTTCTATGGGCCATCCCCTTTGTCGTGGTTACAGCGGTGATATTTGTCCTCATTAACCTGGCGACAGACGGTCATTGGTTGATAAACACCGTAACCGCGAACATCAACCCTTTTCTAATCGAGCAGGCTATTGGGCTGTTCCGCCAATGGTTCAGGCTGCATATTGTCATCACGGTTGTCGCGGCGGCATTCGCCGTCTACCAGCTTTACTTCGAGCGCCTTTCGCTTTACACGATATGGTTTGCTGTTACGCTCGTCAATAGCATCACGGCTGGCAAGTGGGGCGCCGGTGAATCTTATTTCGCCACAACCATTGCGGCCAGCTTTATCCTGACGGGAATCGCCTTCGGCCGTGTCCTGAACTGGTCGGCCGCGCGTGGAATCCGCTGGCGGCTCGCGGCCATGATCATTGTCCCCTTTCTCTTCCTCGTGCAGGCCGAGCGCCTCTTTCACATGCCGACCCACACGCCATTCTTGCGTAACGTGGCAGAACTTCTTGGAAAACCGTCGCAGGTAAGCATTGCCCCGCAAACCTCCTGCTCCGCGCCACGCGCCGAAAAACAGATTCCATACGTAGACGCGGCAGGCGTGGGGCTTCTCGGACGGCCGCCCAACGCCGCCGACGTGGCGGCAGGAAAAGAAATCGTTGCGCACATCTTAGATGGCGACAGCGCTGCGTTCAGCGAAGAGGCAGGCTTCAATCTCTATGCCGGGCGAGACGTGGTCACCAACCCGACGCAACTTCTTAACTTGTATCAAAATAACCAGGTTGACCTGACGGAGATGCTGGCAATGTTGGACAAGCAAGAATTCGATACAGTGATTCTGCGTGCGCAGTTTTATCCGCCACCGGTCCTGAATATGATAGGCCAACGTTACGAAACGACTGATCTCATAGAGATGAATGGATTTGTCTATTGTATAATGAAGCCGCGTTTGTCCTAGTTGCCTGACCTGAGGTCAAAGCATGAACAATGAAATCTTACAGGAAGTATCCTGCCCTAACTGCCAGAATCCTATTGATGTCCGGGCGCATGGCGTACATATCACCTGCGATGCTTGTAGCAGTCATTTTATTCTCAACGGGCACATGTGCCCGCAATGTCACAGCTATCATCGTGAAGAGAAATCATTCTGTGCGCACTGCGGTGCGGCTCTGACGCGCGTTTGCCTCAGATGCAAAAGTTCGAATTGGGCGGGAGAGGAGTTCTGCGCGCATTGCGGCGAACCGTTGGACATTTTTGAGCTCCTCTCATTACA
>JAICPS010000250.1 GCA_025929715.1 Anaerolineae bacterium
GAGTTCGACGGCGAGCAGATCCACGCCCACGACTACCGCTCTGGCGACCAGCTCAAGGGCCGGGCACTGGCGCCCATTATCGGACGCAATGCCGAGAAGCAGCGGCTGATGACGGTACTTGACGGGCTGCGGGACGGGCAAAACCAGACGGTCGTCGTCGAGGGTGACGCCGGGATCGGGAAATCCCGGTTAGTGGTCGCCTACCTCGAAGAGGTCGAACGGGCTGGCATGCGCACGCTGGTCGGCGCGGGGAGCTCGATTGAGCGCTCGACGGCCTATTTTGCGTGGCGGCCAATCGTGCGCGAGGTCCTGGAAATCGAGGAACGGGACGGCGTGCAAGCGGCGCGGCGGCGCGCGGCGGCGCGTTTGGGCGGTGATGAGTCACTGGCGCCGCTCCTCAATGCGGTTTTGCCGTTGCGGCTCGCGGAAAGCGAGCTGACGAAGCAGCTGGCTGGCGAAGCGCGGGCTAACAGCACACGGGAGCTGGTGGTCAGGCTTCTGGCGGACGCGTGCGGGCACGAGCCCGGTTTCGTGCTGGTTTTTGAGGACGCGCAGTGGCTGGATTCGGCGTCGTGGGCGCTGATTGGGCTGGCCCGGCAGCGAATCGTGCCCCTGATGACGCTGATCGTGGCGCGACCGGGTGTCGCGGCGCAAGAGTATATGCAGTTGTTGCGCGAGCCGGGCGTACAACAGCTCGAACTGGAGGCGCTTACGGCGGAGGAGACGACGACGCTGGTCAGCCACCGGCTGGGCGTGGAGACGTTACCGGCTGCAGTTACGACTTTCATTCAAGAGCAGGCAGAAGGGCATCCCTTTTTTAGCGAGGAAATCGCCTACGCGCTCCGGGACGCGGGCCTCCTACGCATCCAGGGCGGGCGTTCATACCTGGCGAGCAACGTGACCAACCTGCGCGACCTCGACTTTCCGGCCACGGTCCAGGGCGTCATCACCAGCCGCATCGACCGCATCGACGCCGACCAACAGTTGACCCTGAAGGTGGCGAGCGTCATCGGCCGGCTCTTCCCGTATCGCACGCTGGAGTACATCTACCCGGCGCCGGAAAGCCGAGCGCGGTTGCCGGTCCACCTGGAAAAGCTGACTGAGCTCGACCTGATTCTGCCTGAAATGCCGGAGCCGGATAAGGCCTACCTGTTCAAGCACTCGATCACCCAAGAAGTGGTCTATACGTTGATGACCTATTCACAGCGGCAGCAGCTCCATCGCCAGGCTGCGGAGTGGTACGAGCGTCGCCACGGGGACGAGTTGCAGGCCCACTACGGATTGCTGGCCCACCACTGGAGCCGGGCCGACGAACCGAAAAAAGCCCTCCATTATCTGGACCGAGCCGGTCGCCAGGCGTTACGCAACTTTGCCAATGCGGAAGCGATCCGGTTTTTCACCGACGCGCTGGCGCTGGACGAGGCAAGCAAGGCAGCGCTGCAGGATAGCGTGGGCGGGGCGGGCCGGGACCGTGCGGCACGGCGGGCGGAGTGGGAGTTGCTGCTCGGCGAGGCATACGTCCATTGGACGCGCTACCTGGAAGGGCGCGAACACCTGGAGCGCGGGTTGCGTCTGCTCGGCCGACCGGTGCCGGGCCGGGGCGTGGTGCTGAGGATGACCGGTGCCATGGTGCGGCAGCTCGTACACCGGAGCTGGCCGAGAGATCTGGCGACGAGCGACCGGGACGAGCGAGAGGCGCTCCTGACGGCGAGCCGGGCCTACGCCCGCCTTGTGGAGGTCTACTACCACTTTGGGGAACTGCTGGCGTCGGTTCATGCGACCTTTCACTCGCTGAATCTGGCGGAGCGAGCCGGCGATTCAGCGGAACTGGCGGAGGCCTACGCTCCGATTGGGGCTTTTTTCAGTTTTTTGCGCAGGCACGGGGTAGCGCAGGCCTATTTTGAGCGCGCTCTGGAGACGGCGCAGCTGGTGAACAGTCTTTCCGCCCTAGCGTACGTCTTGCTTGTGAAGGCCACTTACGATTCGAGCCGGGGCGCGTGGGCGGCAGCGGACGAAAGTATCAACCAATTAGTCAGCATCGGGCAGAAGCTAGGGGCGAGACGCCGTTACAACGACGGGCTGCAACTTCGCGCGATCCGGCAATACCTGAGCGGCGATTTCGAGGCGTGCCTTCAGACGGCGGCGGCGTTGCTGGTGGCGGCCCGCGAAGTGGACGATCTGCGGTTCCAGGGCTGGGCCTATTACGCGCAGGTGCACGCCTATTACCGGTTGGGAGAGTGGGAAACGGCGCAGGCGCGCCTGGCCGACCTGGAAGCGCTCTACGCGTTGGGAGCCGGGCTGACGGATGAACAACTGGACTTCAACATGAATGGGATCGCGGGTCGACTCCAGATGCGGCGCGGCGACGTGAACAGGGCGCTGGCGGCGGCCGAAAAGGCATTCCAGCTGTCGCAGGGATCGCTGCAAACCAGCTATTATACGCTCTCCGGTTATAGTGGAGGAGCGAGTGTCTTTCTGGCTCATTGGGAGGCAGCGCCAGGCGACCGCGAACGGCGGAAGAAGGCTGACCAGGCGCTCCGGGCGCTGCGCCGCTTTGCGGCTACCTTTGCGGTGGGCCGGCCGAGCGCGCTGGTGTACCAGGGAGATTTTCAGCGGATTGACGGGAATGTGGCCGGCGCCCTGCGCCACTGGCAGGCAGCGCTCGCGGCGGCCACCGAATTGGAGATGCCTTTTCAGGCGGGACGCGCCCACCTGCGATTGGGGCGCCATGCCAGCGCACCAGAGGGGGAGGCCAGACGACATCTGTTGGCCGCGCGGGAGCTGTTCGAACGGGTTGGGGCGCGCCGGGAACTGGCGATGGTCGACGAATACCTGGCCGACCAAACGGGCCGCTACGACGAGCAATCGTGAGAAGGGGGCCGACAAGCTACCAGTGGCGTAGGGGAGCGAGCCCCACTTCTCGCGTCCGTCGGTAGACGAGGACGACGTAGATCAGGTTGACTGTCAGGCTGAGGACGACCAGGGTATAGAGAATGGCAGGCGCCTGCCGGGCGGCGAAGATATCGAAGAGAAAGGCGCCGACGTTGCCCAACAGCATGAAGAGCGCGATGTAAAAGGATTGCCCGCGCACGTCGCCGCGCGAGATGAGGAGGGCGATGAACAGGAGGCCCATCAGCAGCGCGAGTCCCCAGCCGGTGTAGAGCCCGCCCTGCAGACCGGCCTGGAGAAAAACCGGGATCTGCCCATCTATCTCGGCGCCGTAGAGGTTGAGGGTGTACATGTCGTGCATGATGCCGTAGATGACGACAAAGGCACTGGCCACGCCGAGGAGCACCAGGAAGGGGAAGTAGCGGTGCAGGAAGCGTACGTGGCGGAACTGGTCGCGCCCGAAGCGGATGATGGTATAGAGAATGAAAGCGTCGAGCAGGGCGGCAAAAAGGGTCACGGGACCCATGACAGCGTCCGGGCAATCGGCCCAGTAGACGGGGCAGGCGGGGAAGAGGCCAAGCCCGAGGATGAACTCCCAGGCAATGTTGCCGCACATGGCGACGACGGGCATGCCATGAATCTTCTCGCGGAAGGCATGGCGGATAATCAAGGCGTAGGCGCCCAGCCAGAAGATGGCTTCCACGGAAAAGCCGCCGAGAATGAGGTAGTCGTGCCCGGTCATCGTCTTGCATCTCCTGCTGCCCGCTATATGTTCGCTGCTTCGGTACGAACTGGAACTGGCGCTTGCCGGGGAGTCAGTGAGCCGGCGTGCCGGCTCAGATTGGTGCCCGGAGGGTGGCGGGAATAGTGAACAGAGAACGATTGCCGCCCCGCTCGATCTTGACCAGCTCGCTGACCAGCCCAAAGCTGAAACGTTGGAGGAGCCGGCTCCGAGGATGGGCCAGGTTGAAGCGATCGGCGGTCCGCAGAATGCTTTCCTCGACGTCAAATAGCAGGCGGGTCCAGTTGGCGGGTGGCACGCCGAGCAGGTCGGCGACGTCGGAATCGATACTTTGCCGGATGATCGCGGCAGGAAGGCCGTCATAGAGGCGCCCAGGCGTCTGCCGCTGCATGAAGTCGAGCAAGGCTGCCGTGAGCGCCGTGCCAGCTTCGCTGCTGCCCTTTTCGCGCTCGAAAATCGCCATCGCCAGCTTTTGGGCGTCTGCGACGTCGGCGGGCAACAACTCCGGGCGGACGCCCATCATGTGGCCGACGACTTTCCAAGCGTGGAGGTAGGCTTCTTCGTCGGCCGGCTCCAACGGAAGTCGAAAGCGTCTCATGCCGAGCAGGATCTGCACGGAAAAGGTCATGAGCGTTCCGGCCATATCTGTCTGGTTGATGGGCAATCCCCAGGCGGGGTCCCAGCGCTCCCGCCAGCGCGGTTTGTAAAGAATGAGGTGGCGGATCGAAGCATGCAGCAGCCGCACCTTCTGGGCCGCGCGAATGCCGTTGCCCGCCGGGTCCAACCCGCCGGGCGCCATGACGTCGAGGATGAATTGGGCCGTTTCGAAGATCCGGCGATGAACCTGGCCCGTCATTCGTTTGGTAAGGAAAAGCACCTGCGCCCCGCGGTGGGCGGCATAAGCGCTCGGAAGGGAGGCACAGAAGAGCAGCGTCACGATGTTGGGCCAGTGCAGGTTGAAAAACCGCTCACCATGGCGGATCAGATCACGGTCGGCCCATTCCGGAAGCCAGCCAGGCTGATCCAGGTAGTCACGGACGATGGCCGGCATGTCGGCCGGGACGAGTTCGTCGTTGCGGACGATGCTGGCCATCATCTCGTTCACGCGTTCGACGTCGTGGCGGTCGATGACGGCAGCGACGACGGCGTCGGCCTGCGGATCGCCGACCTGGCGCATCTCCTCGAGCAGCGTTTCGCTCCACAGGGGGTTCTGCATGGCGTTCCTCTCCGCTGGCTGGGCAATCACCCAGGACGACCCGGCGCGACGGCTTATCTCTTCGTATTCTGACGGGGCTAACCGCGGCGCTCGTTCGTTCGCGCCTGGGTACCCGTACGTGTGAATTGTACCCGCTTTTCGTTGGACACACCCCGGAAACAGTCGGCTATTCACTGGACCGAACCAAAATTAATAAGTCGGAAATCCTGTTTGCTATAATAGCAGTCTCATTGACACTTGCCAACGAATGTTGGCCATCGTCCCCTTTGGAGCGACGGTAGCCTTGTTGTTTCAAACGCCCACGAAGTATGGTAGCGACCGCTTTCGGCAAATATTTATCGACCACTGGGAAAAGTGGTGGGATTATCGGCGGGAAGAGATCCCGGCTGACCAGCGAGCTTACGTGCAGAAGATGGTCGAAAAGATGATGGGCTGCCGTAACCCGCAATGTGGCTACGCTCGTTACGTCTGCCCAGAGTGTCATGAAGAGCGGATAGTCCCCTTCTCCTGCAAAACCCGCTTCTGTCCTAGCTGCGGCAAAGTTCGTACCGACGAATGGGTCAACCGCATTTCTAAGGAACTACTGGATGTGCCTCACCTGCATCTGACCCTCACTATTGCCAAAGAAATGCGTCGCTATTTTGACCGCGACCGCTCCTTACTCAAACTGTTGCTCACCACCGCCGCTGATGCCGTCAGTCAAGTGATTGCCCTCACTTATGGGGACATTCGGGTGGGTCTGGTTTACACTTGCCACACCTTCGGCCGGGATTTAGTTTTTAAACCCCACGTCCATTTGATTATGACCAAAGGTGGCCTGAATTCAGAGGAGGACTGGGTCGCTAATGATACCATCCCAGGTGGCCGACTGGCAGCTACCTGGCGGTACTTGTTGTGTCATCGGCTTCGGCAACGTTATCCTCGTGATGGTCGTTTACGCAGCCTCATCAACCAGCTTTACCAGAAGCGACGGGGCTTACAGGTCTATACGGATAGCTTCTATCCTAAAGGCGTCGCTGCTGCCTCTTACATTGGTCGTTATATGGGCCACCCACCACTAGCCATGTCTCATCTGACTCTTTATAACGGTCAGCAAGTGTGCTTTTGGTTTTAGGAAACGGCTACTGGTTTGCGGCGGGATGTGTCTCTCTCAACCCTAGATTTCATCTCCCTCATCGTCAAACACATCCCACCCAAAGGCATGCAACTCATGCGTCATGCTGGTCTCTATGCCCGCAACACCAAAGCTAAGTGGTTCTCTCGCTAAATATTCAAGCAGCTATGCTAATGCCAAAACCGCCAACCCGCAGTTGTTTCTGCGGTTTCTTCTTCCAATGATAAGGATGCCGATGGCGATGCCAGTAGTCCAAAGCGGCGTACAAAGAGTCGGTCAACTGGTCCACAGTTGCAAAGCGGCGTCCTTTGAGCGCCAACGAGGGCAGTTGCTTCCACCACGGCTCAATCAAGTTCAACCAGGGCGCGTATTTGGGCAGGAACTGCACTCGAATTTCAGGCCAAGCAGCCAGTGCCAGCATCGTCTCACGGCTGGTATGAATACTCAAGTTATCCTCGATGAGCAGCCAGCGGTCAGACGGGAAACGTTGCACCACCTGCTCTATCAACTGGATGTGGCTGGCACTGTCCCGGCTGGGACTGAGCAGAATCGTGCCCAGCCCAGTCGCCGGCTCAAAGGCACCATGCACCCAGAGCTTGCCTCGCCGCCCATAATCGGGCTCGAAGGTCGCGCGGCACGGTCCTTGCTGCCATTCTGCTCCAGGATAAGTTTTCACGGCGAGCGGTCCCATTTCATCGATGCACATCGTTCTGGTTCGCGGCGCTGGCGACACATAGGCCTGGATTACGGCCCCCTTTTTTCCACAAACTCGGGGTCGTGTTGCTCGGCGTCATGGAACCAGC
>JAICPS010000649.1 GCA_025929715.1 Anaerolineae bacterium
AGATTTCCGCGCCGCCACCGACTTCTTCACCTTGCGTAACCTGCCCCTTCTCTTTAGCCTCAAGCCGCTTGTCCATCACTATGACAATATGGCGGCTTATTTCGACGAGCCACGCCTGAAAACGGCGTTCACCTTCCAGGATGTCTATATGGGACTCAGTCCTTTTGAGGCTCCGGCCACCTTCTCGATGATGCCCTATTCCGAGCTGGCTCATGGCGTATGGTATCCACGAGGGGGGATGTATCGCATTGTCGAGGCGCTGATGGAGATTGCCCAACAGGCAGGCGTGGAATTTCAGTTCGACGCAGCCGTTGAACGGATGGATGTACAAGGAAGCGCTGTGCGTACCCTTGTCCTCGAAGACGCCCGCCGGCTAGAAGCCGACGTCGTCGTCGCCAATGCCGATTTGCCCTATGTTTATCAGCAACTTCTTCCCGCTGATGAATTGGCCGCGGGGTTTACCCATAAACGTTATTCCTGCTCGACGGTTAGCTTCTTTTGGGGCGTGGACAAACCCTATGAAATGCTCGGCCCGCATACCCTGTTCCTGGCCGACGATTACCGCGAAAACTTCGAGAGCATTATTGAGCATCTGTCGCTGCCCATCAACCCCAGCCTCTACATCCATGCCCCAACGCGGCTCGACCCGTCGCTGGCTCCGCCTGGTGAAGAGACATTGATCGCGGTCGTTCCCGTCGGTCATCTCGATGAAACGGGCGAGCAAGATTGGAGAGCGATTCGCGATGAGGCGCGGGCGGCCGTCTTCCGTCGTCTGATCCTTCTCGGCATTACCGACCTGGAAGCACATATCAAGTTTGAGACCTCCTTTAACCCACTTTCATGGCGCAAGCGCTATAACCTGACGAAAGGGTCTACCCACGGTCTTTGCCACACGCTGACCCAACTGGGTTACTTTCGACCGCACAACCGCCATCCCCGCTACCGCAACCTCTACTTCGTGGGGGCCAGCACCCACCCAGGTACAGGCGTGCCGACGGCGCTTGTCTCCGCCCGTCTGACGGCCGCACGTATGCTGGAGGAGTTAGTAAGTGAGTAAAGGCCTCATGCAAAGGCCCGCGGCGACAGGTAGAACTCCACCGGCGCCCTGCCCACTACATCTGAAACAGTTGGTTTGTTCATGAAAAACACTCCTTCTCTTTCTCCAGTTAGCGACATGCAGCGTTTTGTGCTCCTATCCAAGACCAATTAACCGCCAGCCGGCCAACAGCGCCGTCTCGGCCAGCGCCGCTACCGCCAGCGCGGTGTAATGCCAACGCTGCCCGCGCGGCCACCAACCCCGGCGCCAGGCCAGTATGGCCAGCCCGACCAATGCGACAGCGCACACTGCCAGCCCGAGTGGGGCGTGTAACAACAGTTTCAGGCCGGTCGGCAGGGCGAGCCAGCCCAGAAAGCCGGCGTAGATCAGCCGCGGGATAGCGAGCAGCAGGCCGATAGATGCCAGTCCGCAGAGGCTGGCAGCTACGGCCAGGCCGTTAGCGGCAGCCGCCGCACGCGTCGCCGCGGGGGAACGAGTCTCAATACACTGTCGGCGAAAACGTCGCCAGATCGGCCGAGCCGGCATGGCCAGGAGCGCCAAGAGCATCAGCAGGCCGCAGGCGGCCAGAACGCTCCAGGCCAGCGGCGACGGCCCGGCTCCAACCTGCTTCAGCTTGAGGCTGCGGTAGGTGGGGGGCATCGAACGGAAGTCAAGCGCCTCGCCTGTTTCGGTGAAGAATAGGCCGCCCGTCGTCTCATACAGCCGGAGATGGGCCGCCCCTCCCGCATCACCGGCGTCGCTCTCGTCGATGAACAGCGCGCCATCCTGTTCATAAACACGGGTGGGCGGTGTCCGTGGGTCAATCATACTTGCCCCGAAAATCACACTATAGTCGCCCAGACGGCTCTGCCAGCCGGCCGGGTCGGGCGGCAAGGCCCGGGCTGCGATGTCGGCAGCCACTGTGGCCGGCGGACGCCAACGGCCGTCGCCCTCCGTCACCGGACTTTTATAGGGCAGCGCCATCAACCGGTCGTAGAATGGTCCGGGCCGGTGCACCAGATCGTCCAGAATCTGCAGCGCCAGGCTGCCCTGCAACTGGTGGTCCGCTGAGTTGGTCAGGATGGTGATGCCCACCTTCAGCTCGGGCAGCCACCACAGATCGCTGAGGAAGCCAAAGCCGCCTCCACCGTGCGAGAACAGGTCGGCGTTGCGTCCCCTGAACCAGCCTGTACGCGCCACGCCCAGCCCATAGCCTTCGCGCTGCCCATGCACGGGAAACTGCACCGCAAGCATCTCGTCCAATAGCGCCGGGCCGAGCAGGCGCTCGCCGCCCGCGACGCCCTGGTTGAGCTGGAACTGGATGAAGCGCGCCAGGTCGTTAGCGCTGCTATACATCCCGCCCGCGGGCGCCATGGGCACATCCACAGGGACAGTGGGTAAGGGCTCCACGTGACCAATGGCACGATTGGGGTTAGCTCCGATAACGGCCATATCGAACGTACTGTTGACCATGTCCAACGGCCGAAACAG
>JAICPS010000627.1 GCA_025929715.1 Anaerolineae bacterium
GACGCTATTTGCGGGATGCTTGCGGGCGAAGGCGGCTCAGCGGAAGCAGGCGCCGGCTGTGAGCGAGCAAAAAACGCGATCAGTAACAACGCCAACAGTGCCCCAAAGGGTTTCTGCAGCATCATATAAGTATGCCTCATTGTATGCCTTGGAGTTTCATGTGAGTTAGTTCTTCCCATCCGCTCTCATACGCTTCTCTAATTGTACTTTGATTAATTGAAATCAGTTACAGATCGAAAGCATTACGTAGGGTAAGGATTATTAGCCGGCGGCAGTAGCCCCGGATGCCAGACGCAACCGTGGCAGGCGCCTTCCGGCAAAAGGAGAGTCAGCCATGGACATCCACTCTTATCAGTGGGGGACCGACGTCTACTGCGGTGATGAGATTTGCGGTAAATTGTCGCGGGTGGTCGTCGATCCAAAACGGGGCGCGGTCACCGATCTGGTGGTGGAGCAGGGGGTCTTGAAGAAGAAAGCGTGGGTCGTTTCGCAGCGCCATGTGGAACAAGCCACTGCCGATGGCATCTGGCTCGATCTGAGCCAGGAAGAGCTTGCCGAATCCCAGCCATACAGGCGCAGAGTTGTTGAAGAAGTGGCGCCAGGTTATTCAGGTGGTTCTGTAGGCGGCTCCCCAACGAGCCTGGGTGTGCCAGATGTAGGCGCTATTCCGATGGTCAGCCACGTGGTTCATGACGGCGTCGCCTCGGACGAAATGCGCGTCCTGAAACAAGGTGTGATGGTACGCGACGCGGTTGAAGACAAAACGGTGGGCAAGCTCAAACAGGTGGTGGTAGACGCTGAGAGCGGGGAGATCGCGCAACTGACTGTACAGAAGGGTCTCTTGGGAGAAGACATCACACTGCAGCCTACTTCCGTACTGAACTATGACGAGGACCGGATCATGGTTCAGAACGTCGGAGAACCCGTGGGCACGGAAGTTCGCGAACCGCTGATGGCGGCTACCGGAGATCAGCCCGCCCCGAGTCTCCCATTACACTCGCGGGTCGAGCAGGCTCTCGACGAGGACCCGCGCACCCGCGACGAGGCGATTGAAGTTGTCGAGCAGAATGGCATTGTTACGCTGATGGGCGAAGTTAAAAACGTAGACGCCAGCCACGCAGCACAAGAAATCGCCGGCCAGCAACCTGGTGTGGTTTCAGTCCAAAACGGCTTGATCGTGCGCCGGTAACGACGTTTCGCAGACCGCGGCCTGCCGCCGGCGCGCTAACGCCTGTCTGATCCATTCCTTCAGATGACATAGATTTGGTGACGCACAGCCTGCGTCTATCAAGGCGCGGGCTGTGCTTTTTATGCAGCCGGCGTCTACGACCTATTCAAACCACGCTTGACAACGATCCACGAAGTATGATTTAATGAAGGCGAACGTTCGCGCGAACGGTCGCTTGACGAAGCGGAGTAAAAGATCGAGCGATGGGTCATGTTACGTTGAAAGACGTTGCCGCCAGAGCCGGTGTTAGCTACCAGACCGTTTCCAAAGTCCTCAACAATCGCGCCCAGGTCACCGAAGAAACCCGCAACCGAATCTGGCAGGCAGTACGCGAACTTAATTACAGGCCAAACGTCAGCGCCCGCAACCTGCGCAAGCAGGCGAGCAACCTCATAGGTTATGCCTGGCATTATATGCCAGATGAATTCATGCAGAATCCGGTCCTGGATGGCTTCGTACATAGCGCCGCGAATGCAGCTGAAGCGCATGGCTTTCATCTGCTCACCTTTGTTGCAGACGGCGGACCCCCACGCCCCGACGTTTACCACGAGCTTTTTTCCCGCAATCAAGTCGCAGGATTCCTGCTGGCCGATACGGTCGGCGACGATCCACGCGTAGAGATGCTGCTGGACGAGGACATTCCCTTTGTCACCTTTGGTCGCGCCAACGACGAGTGGGATTTTTGCTGGGTGGACGTAGACGGACAGTACGGCCTGCGCATGGTAGTCGAACATCTTCTGCAGCAAGGTCACCGACGCATCGGTTTTATTACCTGGCCTGAAGGCTCTCAATCCGGCGCCTTTCGCGAGGCGGGTTATCGCCAGGCGCTGGAGAGCTGTGGCCTGGAACCCGATCCGCAATGGATTGTGCGCGGTGAGCATTCGGCTGAATTGGGTCGGCGCGGCGTGCGCCGACTCCTGGAGCTTCCCCGTGAACGCCGTCCCACGGCGATTGCGTGCGTAAGCGACCTGGTTGCCATTGGCGCCCTTGGCGCAGCCGCGCAGGCCGGCCTGGAAGTCGGCGAAGAGATCGCCATCACCGGTTTTGACGACATTCCCCTCGTGCAGTACACGCAGCCTCCGCTCACCTCGGTACGCCAGCCTATAGATGCGGTCGGCGAACGGGTCGTGGATATGCTACTGAAGCAGATCCAGGGCGAGGTGATCGACCGGAAAGGTGTCTTGTTGCAGCCTGAATTGATCGTTCGGGCTTCGAGTTAGTGTTCGGCGTCATCCTGGGTCAAACGAAGGATCTCGTTCACGAAGCGTGCCAAGGAGATTCTTCGCTCCGCAGACGCCCATGCAGCATGGGACCCGCTCAGAATGACGGAGTCTCAAATATGAGGAACTTGTGCCCTTAGAAGCCGTAATTTTTGATCTGGACGGTGTGATTACCGACACTGCAGAATATCACTTCCAGGCCTGGAAACGCCTGGC
>JAICPS010000481.1 GCA_025929715.1 Anaerolineae bacterium
CGTTGCCGTAGGAATCGTCGGTGTGGGCGGCATGGGTAGGTGTCACGCGCGCAACCTTCATCAGAAGGTGAAAGGCGCCGCCGTCGCCGCCGTAAACGACGCAGATGGGGCGCGGATGGCGCAAGTGGCGGCCGAGTGTGGCGGCTCGCGTATATTTAAGGACCCATACGAGCTGATCGCTGACGAACGAGTTGAGGCAGTCCTGATCGCCTCGCCCGACGAAACCCACGCCGCCTTCGCGCTGGCTTGCCTGGAGCATAACAAACCTGTTCTCTGTGAAAAACCACTGGCGACGAGCCCGGAAGGAGCCCGGCGAATTATCGACGTCGAAGTGACCCGCGACCGGCGGCTGGTGGCGGTGGGCTTCATGCGGCGCTTCGACCCTTATCACGTGGCGATCAAAGAAGCTGCGGCGTCGGGCGCCCTGGGCCGCCCGATCCTCTTTCGAGGCGTTCACCGCAACGCGGGCGCCGCGCCGGGTCTGCCTCGTCACCTGATAGTTACCGGTTCGGCAATCCACGACATTGATTCGGCGCGCTGGCTGCTGCAACAGGAGGTCCAGGAGGTCTTCGCCCGCGGGCTGCGCGTCGACCTGGCGCTCGACGAGGAGTTCTATGATTTTCTGCTCGTACAGCTCTCGCTGAATGGAGGTTGCCTGGGTTCCATCGAAGTATTTGTGTCGGCGCGCTATGGATACGAGGTCACGGCCGAAATCGTGGGCGAGCGAGGAACGGCAATAACCGCCCAACCAAACCAAGTCATCCTGCGTCAGGAGCACCAGACGACCGCCCCTGTTCACGGTGACTGGCTCGAAAGATTTCAGGACGCTTATGTGCTGGAGTTGGAGCAGTGGGTTCAATCGCTGCGCGGGAGCCCGTTTGGCGGCGCTCACGCCTGGGACGGCTACCTATCGCTACTGGTGGCACGAGCCTGTATCGCATCGCTAGAATCCGGCCGCCCCGAAGCGGTTCATCCACCGGCGAGGCCACAGCTTTACCAGGAGGCGTTGTGAACCGGCCCAACATCCTTTTTATTACCTGCCATGACATGGGTCGCCACCTGGGCTGCTACGGCCGGCAGACTGTCGTCTCGCCCCATCTCGATGCGTTAGCCGCGCAAGGGGTGCGCTTCGCCAACAGCTTTTGTACGGCGCCCCAGTGTAGCCCCAGCCGGGCCGCGCTGCATACTGGCCGCCACGCCCATGCGGTGGGTGTGCTCGGTCTGGTGCACAATCCCTTTAACTGGCGCCTTCAGCCACCCTCGGCCCATTTTGCCCGGCGCGTGAAGGAGTTGGGCTACCACACCGCCTTATTCGGTGCGCAGCATGTGACGCGTGAAGCGTTGTTGCCGCAGCTAGGTTACGATCACCACGGCGCAGAAGAAGCAGCGCCGCGACTTGCGCAACAGGTGCGCGCCTATCTGCAGACCAACAGCCGCAGGCAGCCCTTCTACCTGGAGGTCGATTTCACCGAACCCCACCGGCCTTACAGCTGGGGCGGCGCACATCCTGAGAAGGCCTTAGGCGTCGCGCTTCCACCTTACATTCCCGAACATCCGGACAGTGTAGCCGAGTTTGCAGGACTGCAAGGGGCGATTCGCCAGATGGATGAAGGTGTGGGCATTGTACTGGCCGCCCTGAACGAAGCAGGGTTGGACGAAAACACGCTGGTCCTCTTTACAACTGACCACGGGCTGGCTATGCCTCGCGCTAAGTGCACGCTTTACGATGCGGGGATCGAAACTGCATTGCTGTTGCGCTGGCCGGCCGGGAACGCGGGCGGCGGGCGCGTATTCGAGGAGTTGATCAGCCACGTGGATATCGTCCCTACTCTGCTCGAGGCGCTGGGACTCCCCGCGACGGCAGACGAATTTCACGGCCGCTCATTCTGGCCCCTGCTACAGGGCAAAGGATACGAAGCGACGGAGACCGTCTTCGCCGAGAAAACCTACCACACCGCTTACGAGCCGATGCGGGCTGTGCGTACGGCAAGGCACAAGTTGATCCTCAACTTTGAGACCGGCCCCCGCTTTGACGTGCCGGATGACATTCGAAACGGGCGCATCTATCCGCTGATGATCGACCAGGCGACCGGCCACCGGCCGCCGGTGGAACTGTATGACCTGGAAAGAGATCCCCATGAGCAGGATAATCTGGCCGGACGGCCGGAGGTAGCCCACCTGGAACCGTCAATGCTGCACTCGCTACGGCGCTGGATGCAAGAAAGTGACGATCCGCTACTCAACGGGCCACCGCGCTCGCCGTTCTACATGAGCACGATTGCGTTGTTGGCCGGCGAGCAGGTGAACGACTGACTCCGAACAGGGTTCGGGCGTCGTCACTACGAAGGAACAATCTACAAACGTGGCGCCTGCACGGTAGCGCGCGTGCCCTTACCTGGCTGCGAGCGGATCTCCAGGCGTCCACCAACCAGGCTCAGGCGCTGCCGGATATTGGCCAGGCCGAAACCGCCAGCCTGCTCTGCGCGAGCCATTGCCTCTGCCACGTCAAAGCCCCGGCCCTCGTCGACCACGTGGATGACGATGCGCTCGGGCTCCGACGTGAGTGTGACCGTGGCGCGATTCACGCCGGCATGCTTCTTTACGTTGAATAGAAGTTCGCGCACTGTCTGGAAGAGCAGCACGCGCAAATCCTTGTCTGGCAGGAAGAAGCGGTGCTCAGCCTCGAGGATGACCTCCAGCCCGTGCAGCTCGCGCATCTGGCTTTGCAGCCAGCCAAGGGCGTCGGTGAGCCCCTCGTCCTGCAGGATCGGCGGGCTCAGATCCACCGTCAATTGGCGCGCCGTGTTGATGGCATGCTGGATCAGGGCGCTGGTCTCGTCAAGCATCTGCCTCATTTCTGGTCGCTCGGCCTGTCGCAGATCCTGGCGGATCATCGCCATTTGCATTTCAATAGCGTAAAGCAACTGCTGCAAGTCGTCGTGAAGGATCTGCGAAATGCGGTGGCGCTCCTCGTGCTCGGCCATCGTCAGTCGCCGCGCGAGTTCCTGGACCTGCCGTGCGCGCTCCTCGACGCGCTCCTCGAGCGTTTCGTTGAGGGCGGAGAGCTGGCGCTCCCGCTCGCGTAGCGTGTGTTCGGCCTGCTTCTGTAGGGTGATGTCCGTTAGCGTGGCCACCACACGGCTGTGGTTACGTTCTGGCGACCCGAAGTGAATAGTGAACAGCACCGACAGCGGGCGGCCGTCGACCGTGCGCGCCGGCGATTCAGACCGCAGGGACTCTCGTCCCTCGGCAAGGGCTACCAACTCCTCACGGAATATCTCCTCTATTTCGGGCGTGGAGCTACCGGCGAGCGTGCCCAGCAACTGCGCTTTACTTTCGGCAGCTAATAGTTCCAGCGTTTCCATATTTACGTCGTCAATCCGCACAAGCTCGATCGCCCGTCTGACGAATTCGGGGTGGTCCGAAAAATAGGCCGGCAAATCCGAGACCCCCTGAGCGCGAAGCTCGTCGAGCGCCTTCTTGACCTCCGAGAAATCTTCGAGCCATATGGAGACCCCGGCATTTTCAAAGATGTCACGGAACCGTTCCTCACTTTCGCGCAGCGCTTCGCTGCTCTCGCGCCGCAGCCGCGCCATCCTTAGATGCAACTGGACATAGGCGAGCAGTTCACGGGCGCTAAACGGTTTTACCAGGTAATTGTTGGCCCCGGCCTGAATGGCCTGCACCACATTTGCCTTTTCCCCTTCGGTGGTCACCATCAAAATGGGGGTCTTAATGCCGGCGCCCCGAATGGAGCGGACCGAATCAATCCCCAGAATGTTAGGCATGTTCCAATC
>JAICPS010000749.1 GCA_025929715.1 Anaerolineae bacterium
CCGTTCAACAGGCAGAAGTCGTGTGGGTGGGCACCTGGGATATGCCGGCAGCCGCTTCCCCACCGCCCGCGCCGCCACCCGCTCAGTCTGCGCCCGGGGCTCAGGCTACACCGGCCGTAGCGCCAACCCCGACGCCGGAATTCGCACGCACCGAGGAGCAGCCCGACATTATTATCCTGAGCATGCCTCCACAGGATGCGCTGGCACTGAAATGGGCGATGGATCGCGGCCTGAACATCGATCTGGCGCTCCGCAGCCAGGGTGATACGACCGTCTTTGCCACTACCAGCGTCACCCTCCCGCAAATGGTCGACCAGGGCGGCCTCACGATTCCAGATCGCGGCGCAAACGATATTCACCCGCGCGCAGATGATGTTCCACTTCCAAGCGTACCTGCCTTGCCGCCCAGATAAGGCGGGGAGTAGCGGAAACCGGATTGAACGACTGAAGTCGTCATTCCGAGGCACAGCAGGTAGTCAAAATCAAATCGAAGCAGTATAAAAGAGTCCCCCGTCATGACGAGGGACTTTTTCTTGATCAAAGGATGGAAGGAGCGCGTGACAGAGAACAGCGCCGAGCAATATGATCCGGGTAAATTTGAGCGCCCGTCTGTGACGGTTGACGTCGTCATCTTCTGCCTCATCGACGAAAAGTTAAGAGTGCTGCTCGTAAAGCGCAAGCATTGGCCCTTTCAAGGTATGTGGGCGATTCCCGGTGGCTTCGTGCGCATGGAAGAATCTTTGGAGGAAGCTGCAGCACGCGAACTGTTGGAAGAAACTCGTGTGGAGAATGTGTTCATGGAGCAGCTTTACACCTTTGGCGATCCCAGCCGTGACCCTCGCACACGTGTGATCACCGTGGCCTACTTCGCCGTCGTGCCGGCCGACGCCGTCTCGCATCACGAGGCAGGAACCGATGCAGAGGCTACGGCGTGGTTCCCTATGGACGATCTGCCGGAGCTGGCATTTGACCACCGAGAGATTCTGGATTACGCATTGACCCGGCTACGTTATAAATTGGAGTACACGACGGTCGGCTTTCAACTGCTGCCAGATGTCTTTACGTTGTCAGAACTACAGCATGCTTATGAGCTGATCCTGGGAGAGGAGCTGGATAAGCGCAACTTCCGCCGTAAGATTCTGGCTGCTGAAATTCTGGATGAGACGGGGAGAAAAAAGCGGGAAGGAGAGGGCCGTCCGGCGCGACTTTACCGCTACAGGAACGATGCGGTTGCCGAAGTAAAGGCGCGGCGCCTCTTTCCTTAGCCGGTACCTTCTGTGGTCACCCACAGTGATTTTGTCAGCTCAACCCCCAGAACCTGCTCATCACGCCCTACCTGCAGTCGCATCGGGCCATTGAACGGCGCGCGGCCGACAATGTTAAACTTGGCTCCGGGAATGAGACCGAGGCTGGCAAAATATTGCAGTCGCTCCGGTTCATGGGTGCGCACGCGGCTGACCGTCCCCTTGTGCCCTACGCCCAGGTTGATGATGCAGATGTCGTCAATCGCAGGCAAGTTCCCTTCGGCATCGGGGATAGGTTCACCGTGCGGGCAACGCTGGGGCTGGTTTGTCATTTCCGCCATGCGCTCGGCGACCGTGTCGTTAAGGCCCTGGCCCAACTCGTCTGCGTGTTCATGTACCTCGTCCCAGGTAAATCCCATTAC
>JAICPS010000713.1 GCA_025929715.1 Anaerolineae bacterium
AACTCGCTGACGGTGGCCGGGAAGCCGCGGCCGGGGCTCAATTTGCTGTAAGCCGTGATTTTCTCGCCGCGGGCGATGCGGCCCTCGATGCGATCCACTCCGGGATCCCACTGCGGATAGTTGGGCGCGTCGGTCAGAATTGCCCAGATTGTTTGAGGCGGGGCGTCAATGGTCGTCGTGGCTTTATATTCTTTCATGATAGATCCTCCTTTGCGCCGTCTTTCCCGGTCCGGCGCCATTAGATGTTTGGTAACTCTAACGTTACGAATAACGCCCGCGTATGGTAACGTAGGGGTTACTGGTTGTCAAGGTTTGTGGGCACAAACCGTTTTCCCATCAGCCAGGTGGCTGGTACAATGGAGGGGCGCATCGCGAAGCGCCCCTACCTGGAGATAGAACTGAGAACTTGATTCCCCATCCCACATGAGCAGTAATCGCCCCAGACCACAACGCAAGAAGCTGGATCTGCCGCGCTACGAACACGTGCGCAGCACGTCCGCCTGGCAGCAGTGCCTGCAGCGGCTCCAGCGCGAGCCGGGCATTGCCGTGGACCTGGAAGCAAACAGCATGTATGCCTATCGCGAGCGGATCTGCCTGATCCAGGTCTCTGTTCAGGGGCAGGATTTCATTGTGGACCCGCTGGCGGACTTCGATTTGCGTGGCTTTGGCGCGTTAATGGAAGACGCTGCCGTCGAAAAGGTCTTTCACGCCGCGGAGTATGACCTGATGTTGATGCAGCGGGAGTTCGGCTGGCAGCTCAGCAACCTGTTTGACACGCAGTGGGCGGCGCGCATCCTGGGTTATGAGCGCGTGGGGCTGGCGAACGTTCTGCAGGAGGTATTTGGCGTGTCGCTGGACAAGCAGTACCAGCGCGCCAATTGGTGCCGCCGCCCCCTCACCCCGGCCCAGCTGGCCTACGCACAGGCCGACACCCACTACCTGCTCCGCCTGCGCGACTTTTTCGCCCAGGCGTTGCAGGAAACGGGACGGTGGACGGAGGCGCGGGAGATCTTCGAGGAACAGAGTAGCGTCAGCCTGCCCGACCTGTCGTTTGATCCTGACGGCTTCTGGAGCATCACAGGCGCCAACCGGCTGTCTGCGGCGGGCCAGGCGGCGCTGAAGGCGCTGGCCATTTATCGCGATGCAGAAGCACGGCGGCGCGACCGGCCCCTTTTCAAGATCCTGCAAGACCGCACGCTGTTGGAGCTGGCGCAAAGGCTGCCGCAGGATATGCACGACCTGCAGCGAATTCACGGCATGTCGAAGGGCCAGATCCGCCGTTACGGGCGCGATCTGCTGCGCCTGATTGCAGAGAATCGCAACGCCCCGCCGCCGCGGCGCCCGCCACGCCAGTCGCGCCCGTCCGAGGCCGTGATGGATCGCTACGATCTGCTGCACAACTGGCGCAAAGAGCGCGGGTTGCAACGAGGCGTAGAGTCGGACGTCATCATTAGCCGCGAAGCGCTCTGGCAGCTGGCCCGCGCCAACCCTCAGACGCGGGCGGAGCTGGAACAGATAGATGGGTTGGGGCCGTGGCGGTTGGAAGTGTATGGGGATGAGATTTTGACTCTGTTAAATGGGAAGGAGACTGGAAATTGACCGAACTCGTTCGGGCGAGATTGGAGATTGAATAGAGTAAGCCAATCTCTCATCTCTTAATTTCCAATCTCTAGATCTCCACCACACCATGACGCCTCCACCCTCCTTCCTCACCACCTTCACTGACAAAACCGTCCTCGTCACCGGGCATACGGGGTTTAAGGGGTCGTGGTTGTCTATCTGGCTGCGGGAACTGGGTGCGCGGGTGATGGGGTTTAGCTTGCCGGACCTACCCACGCATCCATGCAACTTTCAGGTGTGTGGGCTGGGCCAGCGCTTGCTCGACGTGCGCGGCGACCTACGTGACTATGAGAAACTGCGCGGGCTGCTTGACACGCACCGCCCCGAAGTCATCTTTCACCTGGCGGCGCAGCCATTGGTGCTCACAGCTTACGACGATCCGCGCGAGACTGTCGAAGTGAACGCCATGGGCACGGCGAACCTGCTGGAAGCGGTGCGCGAAACGGGCACGGCGCGCG
>JAICPS010000429.1 GCA_025929715.1 Anaerolineae bacterium
AGCCATTTGCTTCGAGAAACGGCTTAACAGCGCGCGCCAGTTCTAGCGGCTCCATCTCCTGCACATACTGTCCGTTTAGCCACTCCAGTTTGCTATAGGGCAGCCGCGAAGGGGCAGGGTTGATGTCTTCCAGGCGGAAACGGGGAATGGCTTCCTCCATGGTGAACTTTTCGCGGTCCTCGCCAAACGACCAGCCCACGTTGGCCAAAAAGTTGCGCAGCGCCTCGGGCAGAAAGCCGGCTTCGCGGAACTCTTCTACCTTGACCAACACCTGGTGCCCTTCGTCGGTATACGCCTGCGTTCGCTTGCTAAGTTTGCCTTTGCCGGACGGATCCAGCACCAGCGGCAGATGGGCGTAGACCGGCGGCTCCCAGCCAAATGCCCGGTAGAGATTGATGTGCAACGGCGCTGTGCTGATCCACTCGTCGGCGCGCAGAATGTGCGTGATCTGCATGTGGTGGTCATCTACTACGTTCGCCAGGTGATAAGTGGGCAATCCGTCTGACTTTAACAGCACCGCGTCGGAAACTTGCTCATTGGCAAAGGTGATATCGCCGCGGATGGCGTCGCCGATCACCGTCTGTCCCGTCAGCGGCGCCTTGAAGCGAACGACGTGCTCGCGCCCTTCTGCCTCGCAAGCCGCAATCTCTCCCGCAGACAGGAAGCGGCAGCGGCGATCATAGCCCACCCACGACTCCCTCGCAGCGAGCGCCTTGGCGCGACGCGCCTCTAGCTCTTGTGGTGTGCAAAAGCAGCGATAAGCGTGATCATGGTCCACCAGCCACTGTGCCCACTGGCGATAAAGAGCAGCGCGTTCCGTCTGCACGTAGGGGCCGTACGGACCGCCCAAATCCGGTCCTTCGTCCCAATCCAGCCCCAGCCACTGCAAATCGCGCACGATGGCCTCTAGCGCGCCTTCTACCGCCCGCTTCTGGTCTGTATCCTCGATGCGCAAAATAAACTGGCCCTGGTGTTTACGGGCGAACATCCAATTAAAGAGCGCCGTGCGCGCTCCTCCAATGTGGAGATAGCCGGTAGGACTTGGCGCGAAACGCACTCGGACGGTCATCCAAACTCCTGCTTCCTATGCCGCATACGCACCGACTGAACGACGCCGATGGCCATGTACAGCGTGACCAGCGAGCTGCCGCCATAGCTGACGAAGGGCAGCGTGAGCCCCGTCACCGGAATGAGGCGCAGGTTCATGCCTATGCTTACCACCGTCTGGAAAAATAGCACCCCGGCGATACCCACACACAAGTAGCGGCCGGCCGCATCAGGCGTGATTTCTGCCACTTTGAGAATGCGCAGCAGGATGAAGCCAATCAGGGCTATCACGACGAGCGAGCCAAAGATGAGGCCCAACTCCTCCGTGATAACCGCAAAGATAAAGTCTGTGTGCTGCACGCGCAGGAAGCCGAGTTGGCTCTGGGTCCCCTGCAAATAACCTTTGCCAAATAGACCGCCCGACGCGATCGCAATCAACGCCTGCTCAATATTAAACGCTTGTTCGGGCACCGCTTCGGGATCGACGAAAGCGACAATACGCTGTTGTTGATATTCGGCCAGTGAGGGCAAGATGAGAGCCCCGCCGGCGATGGCGACGGTAGCCAGCAACGCGAAGTGCGAAAGGGGAAGTCCGGCCATAAACATCATCACGAACCACATGACGCCAAACAGAATGGCCATACCCAGATCAGGCTCGACGAAAATGAGAGCCACCGGTACGCCGACGTAAGCCAGGGCGATCAAGGTATTAGAGAACTTGGTGACAAGGTGCTGGCGTTGCGCCAGAAATTGGCCCAGGGTGATCGCCATAAAAACGCGGCCAAACTCAGATGGCTGAAATTGGATGAACCCCAGGTCGAACGAGCGTCGCGAACCGTTGGTGATCACACCCACGATCATCACCAGAATTAGCGAGGCAACAATACCGGCAAAAATATACCAATGGCCCGACGTCAGCACCCGATAATCAATAGCGGCGAAAATAAACATGGCAGCAATGCCTGCCAATGCGTAAAGTACCTGCCGCTGCGGGTACGTTTCAAATGCCGGAGCGCCGGTGACGGCGCTCTGAATCATCATGATGCCAAATGCGGTTAAAAGAATAACGGCGGCCGCCAACCAGAGGTCGAAGTACCGCCATATAGACGACTGTTGCTGTAGCATGGTCTCATCTAGAAGTGACGATGTTTAGCGCTGAATCTAAACTGCCCCTCGTAAATTGTCAAGTTGGCCTTTTGCGCCGGCCATTCTCCTGCAACGGTATTTCGGCTACCAGCCGGCTTTCCCTCGAGTTGCGGGTGAGGTTTACAACCACATTGTCGGGATCGATGGCCAGGTGCTCGGCGATGACCTTAATGATGTCGTCCTTGATCAGCTCGATTAGCCCAGGCGAAATGTCGCCGCGTATGTCGCCCCGGTCGTGAGTCAATACCATCTGCAGCCGCGTCTTGGCTACGCTGCTGCTGCGTTCTTCTCGGCCCAGTAAGCGGTCAAGCCATCTCATACTCACTCTCCACGAACCCAGTTGCGCAGCCGGCTCAAAATGCCGCTCTGTGGAGCAAGGTCCAGAATAGGCACGTCATTGCCCTCCAGACGCTGCGCGATATTGCGGAACGCCTGGCTGGCGCTGGCGCTATTGGTGGCGCTCATCGCCACCGGCAAGCCGCGATTTGAAGAGATCAGAATCGCCTCGTCTTCCGGCACCACGCCTAGCAGATCGATTGCCAGAATGTCCAGAACGTCGGCAATCGATAGCATGTCGCCCCTGGCCACCATACTTGGCTTGATACGGTTAATAATCAACTGGCCGGGCCCCTTTTCTTCAGCCTCGATGAGCCCAATAATGCGGTCCGCATCGCGCACTGCCGAAACCTCGGGATTGGTGACGACGATCACCTGATCGGCCGGCGCAATGGCGTTCCGAAAGCCGCGTTCGATGCCTGCTGGCGAATCAATGACCACGTAGTCCATATCCGGCCGCAATTGATCACACACAAGCACCATGTCCGAGGGGCTCACGGCCATTTTGTCTCGCGTCTGCGCTGCCGGTATCAGATAAAGCTCTGCAAAGCGCTTATCGCGTATCATGGCCTGGCTCAACCGGCACCGCCCTTCCACGACATCCACCAGATCGTAGACGATGCGGTTTTCCAAACCCATGACGACGTCTAGGTTACGCAGCCCAATGTCGCTGTCGATAGCCGCAACGCGCTTGCCCAGCATAGCCAGCGCCGCCGCCAGGTTAGCCGTAACCGTTGTTTTGCCCACCCCTCCCTTTCCGGAGGTGACGGTGATTACTTTAGCGTGCATGTGCATCTCCAGTCTCTTACTCTCTGACTCGCCACGGTTCCGCCACAATCTGTCCATCGCGCACCGAAGCCATTTCAGGAAACAGCGCCGGTTGCTGCTCTTCCGGCGGAATAGCAATGTGGTTGGCGATGCGTAGCTGCGTTGGCGTAAGTTGCAAAGCGCAGATTACGGCCGAAGCATCGCCCGATGCGCCGGCATGCACCATGCCACGGAGGCGGCCCCAAACGACGACGTGACCTCTGGCGATGATCTGGGCTCCCGGATTAACGTCGCCCAGTATGGTCACGTGTCCCTCGTGCTGAACCGACCGGCCCGAGCGAATCGTTTCCAACACGAGGAGCGCGTTGGCCCCGCTGCTCGCTTCAGCTTCCAGCCCAGCCTGGGCGGCGCTACCGATCGCCAGATCGTTGCCATCTAGGTCCGTATTGCTGCCCGCGAGGCGTGTGGCCAGCCCCAGCGCGCGGGCCGCTTCCCTGGTCGCTGCCGGCTCTGCCAACACCGTCCATAGCTCCATCTCGTTTTCCGAAAGCAACGTTTGAATCTGGGCCAGTTGCGTACGCTGCAACAGGTGATCGCCGACGTCCAACACAATCCGGCTGCCTTTTAGAAAGGTCCGTTTTTCGGCCAACTCCTCCTGCAACCGCTGTAACAGCTCCGCAAAAGGAGCGCTGTGGTTATTAAGCCCCAGCAAGATCCCCTCGCGAATTCCCTTGACCCGGATCTCCGTACTCTTTGAACCTGTCATCTTCTCGCCTTATGCGGGATATTACAACAAAACTTCTATTAAGAGAATACAATAAATCCAGCGTATTTGCAAGGATAATGGCGCGACCACAGACGGCCATCAGAATGGCTACCGACGGCGGTCCGTTGTCGGTAGCCATTCTGATGGCCGTTTGCCGTCTGCCACCTAGCCCCCAATCACCAACCTGTACCTCCCCTCCTCCAACGTCAGCGGCGCCGTCGCCGCCACGATCA
>JAICPS010000080.1 GCA_025929715.1 Anaerolineae bacterium
CTTTCTACCGGTCGTGCGCGACAGCGCCGTTTTTGGTCTCGCCAGCGGTGAGGCCGAGTTCGAGCATTTTAGCGCGCTGCGGCAGGCCATCGAAACGGGCTTATGGACGCCGGCGGTGAAGCGCCTGACCGCCGAGGACCACTCAGAATTAAGGCGCCTTGTAGCATGCGCGTGGGACAAGCTGCGGGGCGATCCAGTACATATCCCCAATGGAGAACATCGCCAGCTACACTTGACGATATTCAATCGCCTGGATAATCCCTTCGTTAAGGGCATATTGGAAGCCTATTGGGACATCTATGAATCGATTGAACTGACACGGTTGGCCTCTTACCAGTATTGGTTGGAGGTCTGGGACTATCACGAGAAGATTGTCGAGGCGATTTGCATGAATGACTTTGTGCGAGGTCAGCAGCTTCTGCTCGAGCATTTTGAATTGTTGCCAACTGTGACCTCGACTGTTTCGCCAAATGGGGGGCTGGAGATTGGAGATTAGAGATATTCCGAGCTTCGAGCGAGATTTTATTGGGATAGGTTAGAGATTAGGAGATAAGCAATTATGGGTGTAAGTCAACCCGTACTGAGAGAGGCTCCGTCCGAGGCAGCGCAAACACCATCGCGCGTAAACGACTTCGCCATCGTGGTCGCAACTGCGAATGGCACCGGCAGCCAGACGTCTAACCTTACGCTACTGCGCGCGCTGTTTAAGATGGGTATCCCCGTCAACGGAAAAAATATCTTCCCATCAAATATCCAGGGGCTACCAACCTGGTACCACATTCGCGTCAGCAAGGACGGTTACGTCGCCCGGCGTGAAACGTCAGAAGTGCTCGTAGCCTTTAATGAAGTAACCGTGCGCGACGACATGAAGGAGCTGCCCAGCGGGAGTGTATGCATTTACAACGCCGACTGGCGGAGTATGCCCCAACGTGACGATGTCTTTATGTACGGAATTCCCGTCAGCGAATTCCTGCGTGAGGTGGGTGCACGCGGCAAATTCCGTGATCGCTTTACGAACATGATTTACGTGGGCGCGCTGGCACAGCTGCTGGATATTGAGCTACAAGCGATTGAAGAAGCGCTGAACTACCATTTTGGTGGGCGGCAGAAACTCGTCGAACCCAACATGCAGATCATTAAGATGGCCTTCGACTGGACTGCCGCGAATATTGAGAAGCAAGATCCATTCCGCGTCGCAGCGATGGACGCCACCGATGGCCTGTTCCTGATAACGGGCAACGAAGCGGCGGCTCTAGGCGCCGTCTTTGGCGGTTTTGGTCTGGCAGCCTGGTACCCTATTACACCGTCTACAAGTCTCGTCGACGCGTTGTCTGACTATGCCGCAACGCTGCGGCGTGACGAGGATGGCAATGCGACGTACACCATCGTGCAGGCGGAGGACGAACTGGCCGCCATCGGCATGGTTTTGGGCGCCGGGTGGGCCGGCGTGCGCGCTATGACGGCGACTTCTGGACCAGGCGTGTCGCTAATGGCCGAATTTGCGGGGCTTGCTTACTTCGCCGAGATTCCGTCGGTAATCTGGGACATCCAGCGGGTGGGACCGAGCACCGGTCTACCAACTCGCACCTCGCAGGGCGACGTGACCTTCGCCTACAACCTGGGTCATGGCGATACTAAGAACGTCTTGCTGTTTCCGGCGGATCCCAGGGAGTGTTTCCAGTTCGGAAACAGTGCCTTTGACCTTGCCGAGCAGCTGCAAACACTCATACTGGTTCTAAGCGACCTGGATCTGGGCATGAATAACTGGATGACCGAACCGTTTGACTATCCAGAGCAACCACTGCAACGGGGCAAAGTACTGTCTGCGGAAGAGGTAAAAGAGAAAGGGTTTGCGCGCTATAAGGATATCGACGGCGATGGTATTGCTTATCGCACATTGCCGGGCAACGAAAATCCGCTATCGGCCTACTTCGCGCGCGGCACGGGCCACAATGAACACGCGGTATACAGCGAGCGCCCCGAGGACTGGGTACAAAACATGGCGCGCCTGAACCGCAAATTCGAAACCGCGCGCAGTTTGGTACCGGCTCCGGTCATCGACGAGGTTGAAGACGCAGACATTGGCATTATTGCCTTTGGCAGCACCCGCCCCGCTATCGAAGAAGCACGAGACCGGCTGGCAGAGCAAGGGATCAGCACCAATTTCTTACGCTTGCGCGCGCTGCCGATCAACGAAGAAGTCCGCCACTTTGTAGAGCGCCACAACTGTGTTTACGTTATAGAAATGAATCGTGATGGCCAGATGCACCGCATCCTGCAATTAGAAATGCCGGACATCGCTACAAAACTGGTTTCACTTGCAGAACTGGATGGCTTTCCACTGACAGCACGCTGGATTGTGGATAGCCTGATTAGTAAAGAAAAGGAGCGACAGGTATGAGCAGTCCGACAAGAGGTCGCGAACGAATCAATGACATTGGTATAGAATACACCGACTATAAGGGCCGGCCGAGCACGCTGTGCCAGGGTTGCGGTCACAATTCTATTTCCAGCCAGATAATCCAGGTTGCTTTCGAGCTAAACCTGCACCCACATGAGATCGTCAAGCTCAGCGGTATTGGCTGTTCCAGTAAGTCGCCGGCTTATTTCCTGGGTATGTCGCACGGCTTTAATGCCCTCCACGGACGCATGCCATCGGTTGGCACGGGAGCGCTCATGGCCAACCATAAGCTGCGGGCGATCGGCGTCAGCGGCGATGGCGACACCGGCAGCATTGGCATGGGCCAGTTTAAACACCTTTGCCGGCGCAACGTGCGCATGGTGTATATCGTGGAAAATAACGGCGTCTACGGGCTGACGAAGGGCCAGTTCTCGGCGACCGCCGACGAGGGACTGCGGCTGAAATATGCCGGCACGAACGAATTCCGGCCCATCGACATTTGCCAGGAAGCAATCGTCGCGGGTTGTGGCTTCGTCGCTCGTAGCTTTTCTGGCGATCCAACGCAGGTTCGCCAACTGCTTAAGGCGGCGTTGAGCCATCGCGGCACCGCCGTGCTAGACATCATCAGTCCCTGTGTTGCTTTCAATAACGCCGACGATTCGCCCAAAGGCTATAGTTGGGGCAAGGAGCACGAACTGCCGCTCCATGGTCTGGATTACATTCCAATCCGTGAAGAGATCATGATTGACGACTACGCTGCGGGCGAGGTAAAACCGGTCAGGCTCCATGATGGCTCGCACATTTTGCTGCGCAAACTAGAAGCTGACTACGATCCGACCGACCGTCGCGCAGCCATGATGCGACTGGAAGACGCGGCGCTGGCCCAGGAATTCATTACGGGCCTGATCTATTTCGACGATTCACGTGGCAACCTGGCGGAAGTCGAACGGTTGGGAGACGTGCCTCTGGCTCAACTGTCCGAAGAGAAACTGCGTCCGCCGCGCGAGAAGCTTGACGAAGTGATGTCCAAGTTCCTCTAGAGCAAATCCGCCGGCCATGCAATTCGGACTGTTTGACGAACGGCCCCACTATTTTGATTCCTTCGAAGCGCTTCTGGCAGAGATGATCGATCTCGAAGACGATCCTCTTGCGCAGGCAGGCACGACGATGTGCATCTATCGTGGTAACCCTGGCGCTAGGCTCATGATCGTCGGCGAGGCGCCTGGTCCGGAAGAAAATAAGCTGGGCAAGCCGTTCGTGGGCCGTTCTGGTCAGTTGCTAGACCAGATTTTGGCGGCGGCGGGATTCAATCCAGAAACGGATGTCTTCATTACTAATGCGGTCTTCCGCATGCCTCCTGGAGACGCCGACCGGCCTTTTCGCAAACCCACTGATCAGGAAATTGAAGCCTACAAACCGTACTTGCTGGAAATTATCCGACTTATCGATCCGCTGATCATTATGTTATCGGGCAACGCTGCCACGCAGTCTTTGCTGGGGCGTACCGGCATTACGAAACTTCGGGGGGAATGGACCCAGTGGAACGATCGTTGGGTCATTCCCATCTTCCACCCGGCCTATTTGCTGCGCAATCCGACTCGCCACGCAGGTAGTCCAAAGGCGCTGACGTGGCGTGATTTTCAAGAGGTTCGACGAAAGTACGATCAGTTGACCGGCGCAAAATAGATCCAGCTTGGATACCTGACCACAATATTTGACGCTACCTTCATAAGGATCTATACTTTCGTAAGATTCTAACGGATCATCGAGGGCAATTATGATCAATAAAGTAGTAGCAAGTGATCGGGCGCGCACAAATTGGCGCGATATGATAGACGCAGCACTCAGCGGACACGACGTGGTCATTGAACGTTATGGTAAACCTACTGTCGCCGTGATCCCCTACGAGGATTACGTTGCCCTTGAAGAAACGCTTCAGGATATTCGCGATGCCCGGGAAGCCCAGCAGATCCTCGATGAGTGGCGGCGGGATCCGACGAGCGTCCGACCCTGGAAAGAGGTGAGAGAGGAACTACTGACAGATAGCGATCTGCAGGATGGCTGATGGACCAAAATGGGAGCTTTTCGTCGGCCGCAAGGCGGAACGAACGCTGCGGCGTTTACCCCGTGATGTGCGACAACGATTACGTGCTGCAATTGATAGTCTTGCCGTCGATCCACGGCCGCTAGGCTGTCTTAAGTTGGTCAGTAGCGAGACGCTTTATAGAATTCGCGTGGGAGACTGGCGGATTATTTATGCAATCGAGGATGATCGGCTCGCCATTTTGATCGTCAACGTCACACCCAGGGGAGGCGCCTACCGCAATCTATGACCTATTCAGAAAAAGCTGCGTTGCGGGGCGAGCCGGGATACGTCTGGCGCTCGGGTCAGGAGCGAAGGTTGGGAATGATCCGGCAACACGCCGACGTTTCTGGGCGAATTCTGGACGACGGCTGTGGGTTGGGCACCTATCTGGCGGCGCTCAATCCTTACAGCAGTTCCCGCTTTGGCATTGAAGTAGAAGCGGATCGCGCGGCGCACGCGCTGAAACGGGCCACCGGAGTGGCGCTCGGGGTTGGCGAGGCGCTGCCCTTCCCCGATGGTTGCTTTGACTTTGTGCTGAGCAACGAAGTTATCGAGCACGTGGCCGATGACCGCCGCTATGCCGCCGAGATGGTGCGCGTGACCCGGCCCGGCGGCCGCATTCTCGTTTTTTGCCCGAACCGCTGGTATCCGGTCGAGCAACATGGCATCTTCTGGCGCGGCAACTACAAGTTTGGCAACATTCCCCTGGTAAACTACTTGCCACGACCGTTACGCAATCGCCTCGCGCCTCACGTCCGTACATACAGCGCAAGTGATCTACGCAGGGTGTTTCGCCAGCTCCCGGTGAAGATCGCTCATCAGAGTCGTATTTTCGGCGGTTATGACAATATCGAAGCGCGCTCTCTACGGCTGGGGAGCCTGTTAAAGCGCGTGTTGTATGCTGCAGAGAGTACGCCGCTGCAGGCGCTGGGCATCTCCCATCTGCTCGTGCTTGAAAAACGATGACGCTATCAAGTGGTCTATTAACCGACGAATTATCACCAGATTAATAGGTCCAATCCTCTTGTGTCGTAGACACCCACAGACTACAATTCTTTTATTGGCTGAAAGTGTAGTTGATTGAAGGCAATCTTTAGGAGGTCATATAGCGATGGAAAACGGAAAGGAAAACGGACAGCGCGAGGTAGGCGGCGACAAGGTAAAGCGCGGTCTGGCACAGATGCTCAAAGGCGGCGTGATCATGGACGTGGTGACGCCTGAGCAGGCCATGATTGCCGAGGAGGCCGGCGCAGTAGCCGTGATGGCCCTTGAGCGCGTTCCGGCAGACATCCGCGCCCATGGCGGCGTGGCGCGCATGTCCGATCCCGGTTTAATCAGAGAAATTATGGGGTCGGTGACGATCCCTGTCATGGCCAAGGTGCGCATCGGCCATTTCGTCGAGGCGCAGATCCTCGAGGCGATTGGCGTCGATTATATTGACGAAAGCGAGGTGTTGACGCCAGCCGACGAAGAGCACCACATCAACAAGCATGAGTTCAAGATCCCTTTCGTCTGCGGCTGCCGTAACCTGGGCGAGGCGCTACGTCGCATAGGCGAAGGCGCCGCCATGATTCGCACGAAGGGCGAAGCGGGCACCGGCGATGTGGTGGAGGCAGTGCGCCATGCGCGCACGGTGTTGGGCGAAATTCGCCGCTTACAGGCGATGCCGGACGAGGAGTTGATGACCTTTGCCAAGAGCATCGGAGCGCCCTACTCGCTGGTTAAGGAGACCAAAGAGCTTGGCCGCTTACCCGTGGTCAACTTTGCGGCGGGTGGCATCGCTACACCTGCCGATGCAGCCCTGATGATGCAAATCGGCGTCGACGGTGTATTTGTCGGTTCGGGCATATTTAAGAGCGGCGATCCCGCTAGTCGCGGTAAAGCCATCGTCGAAGCGACAACGCACTTTCGAAATGCGGACATTCTGGCGAAAGTCAGCGAGAATCTCGGCGAGCCCATGGTTGGACGCACGGCGGCGTCGCTGTCTGAGGCGGAACAACTGGCGGTGCGGGGATGGTAGAGGTTTCCTATGAAAATCGGGGTTCTCGCCCTGCAGGGGGCGTTTGTTGAACATAGAAAGAAGCTCGAGAAGCTGGGGGTGGAAGTGGTCGAAGTGCGCTTGCCGCGGGATCTGGAAGGTCTTGACGGCCTGATCATTCCTGGGGGCGAAAGCACGACGATTGGCAAGCTGGCGACCGAATATGGACTTATCGAGCCCCTCACGGCCTTTGCACGCAACAAACCGGTATGGGGCACCTGCGCGGGGATGATCTTTATGGCCAGGGACATCGGCGTGCGACAACCGTTGCTAGGACTGATGGATATTACCGTGCAGCGTAACGCGTTTGGTCGTCAGGTGGACAGCTTTGAGACGGAGCTAGACATTGAAGGATTGAATGGCGGAGGACCCTTCCCCGCTATCTTCATTCGCGCGCCGCGGATCGCGGACGTAGATGAGGAAGACGTGCAGGTGCTGGCGCGGCTGGAAGATGGCTCGGCCGTCGCAGCGCGCCAGGGGCATTGGTTGGTCACTTCGTTTCACCCTGAGCTTTCGGACGACGACCGTCTGCACCGGTACTTTATCAGCCTGATTAACGATCAGAAGTAACCGATTTCTCGCAGTTAGCCTTCGTAGTGACGACTTCAGTCGTTACTACGAAGGGGCGTCAGCGGGGGTTTACCACGCCGACCTGTTCGCAGGGTCCCAACAGGGGACAGGTGGAGCAACGTGGTCTGCTCCCTGTACAGATATGTTTGCCGAAGGGCACCAGCAGGCGGTTTATCTCAACCCAATATGTGCGCGGAAGTTTTGCCATCAGGGCGACCATCGTCTGTTCGGGCCGGCCTGTGCTCACGTAGCCCCAGCGGTTGGTGACGCGGTGCACGTGGACGTCTACACCAATAAAGGCTTCGTCACAGGCAATGCCCAGGACAAGGTTGGCGCATTTGGGTCCAACACCGCGAAAAGACAGCAACGTCTGCTCATCACAAGGTAAAGCACCGCCAAGCTCATCTGTTATCTGCACAGCAATATCAAAAATTTGCTGCGCTTTGTTTTCGTGGAAGGACGATGCATGAATCAGGTCGTCAATCCGGGCAGGCGAAAGCTGACTCATCTGTAGTGGGGTGCGCGCCTCTTCAAATAGAGATTTTGCCGTCACGTACATCGTTTCGTCCCGCGTGCGGATAGAGATTATGCAGGCTACTAACTGTTCAAACGGCGTGACGTAGCCATCGTCGTAAAGAGCAAAGAGCGCCGCCGGAGGGTACGGCCGCACAGCTTCTCGAAGCAGTTCCATAACGCGATCGATGTCGAAAGTGTTGGATTTTGAATCGGCCATAAGTATTTAACTCTTCAGGCTCGGTTATCGCCTGCCTATCCTGAATTCGTTACAATCGCCGCCTATGCACGACCAAGAATATCCCACAAAATCAGGAGGTTACGAATCTGCTCTCGAATTTCTCTATGAATTCGTCAATTATGAGCGGAAAATGACGGAAGTCTACGCGCCGGAAAAGATGGATCCCTTTCGTCCGGCGCGCCTGCTATATGCCGTAGGCGAGCCGCATCGACGATTCCCTGCTATTCACATCGCGGGCACAAAGGGCAAAGGTTCCGTTGCCGCTATGTGCGCCACGGCACTGCGCGCTGCCGGTCTACGCGCCGGCCTATACACGTCGCCCCACTTGCTAGACTTGCGCGAGAGAATTCGCATTTTAACACCCTATGATAGTCAGGGGATCATCTCTCGCCATGATTTTGTGCGGCTGGTCGACGAACTGCGGCAGATAGCGCCACGGATGCCCGGTTTGACGTGGTTCGAGTTGATCACGGCCATGGCCTTTATGCATTTCGCCCGGAACGACGTAAATGTTGCCGTCGTCGAAGTCGGTCTGGGCGGGCGGTTGGATGCGACCAACGTACTGACGCCGATGGTGTCGGTGATTACCAGTCTGAGCCTTGATCATACCGGACTGCTCGGTAACACACTGGCAGAAATCGCCGCTGAAAAAGGGGGCATTATTAAGCACGGCATTCCCGTGGTGACCGCCGCGCAGTCGCCAGAAGCTATGGGCCAACTGCGCCGCATCGCCGCCGGACATAACGCGCCCCTGACGGTCGTAGGGGAGGCGTGGCGATTTGAGGGCGAGATGTTCCATGCAGCCGGTACACCTTGCGCCGGACAAAGCGTCACGGTGACGGATGCGCCGGCCTCGTCGGCCATTGAGCCGCCCGCTACGTTTTCGCTGGCGCTTAACGGAGCGTACCAGCAGGAGAACGCCGTCGTGGCGTTGGCGACATTAGATCTGGTTCGTCCGCATCTGCCAGCTCTAACGCTCGAGGCGATGAGGACGGGCCTTGCTACTGTGCAGTGGCCCGGACGCCTGCAGATCTTATACCACAGCTCCGAGGGCCCCACGCTGCTGGTAGACGGCGCACATAACGCCGATTCCGCCCAGAAACTGGCATACTATTTGTGCGAGAAGTGCAGTTACCGCCGCCTATGGTTGGTGCTCGGTGTTACCGCCGATAAAAATGTGCCGGGTATTCTGGAGCCCCTGTTACCGCTGGCGGAGGACACGATTGTCACCCAGGCCGATAATCCTCGAGCTACAGACACGGCAACCCTTCGGGACGCAGCCGAACAACTCGGTTATACGGTGCAAACAGAGCCCGACATCGCCGCCGCGGTGATCGCCGCCTGGGAACGCGCCCAACCTGGCGACCTTATCTGTGTCACGGGTTCTCTATATATCATCGGCGATTTGCTTAATTATTGGGACCGTCTAAAATCGATCCTACTTAGTCGCCAGGTAACGTAGTAGGCGTTTCAAGCGGGGACTCCCTGTAGTGTAAAGTTGCTGTGGTGGCAAAGAGGACAATGTATTGGGGACTATGATGCAAGACGACGATTTTGATTTCATGCAGTACCCGGATTTCTTCGGCACATTTGGTTTCGACGACGAATTTGAAACAGATTCGGCTGACGCCGATGATGACGAAGATGTCATCCGGGAATGTCCGTTTTTGCCATTGCGCGACATGGTTCTGTTCCCCCAGATGGTCATGCCGCTTTTCGTGGGCCGAGACCGATCTCTGGCTGCAGTGCAGGCCGCTGTGGCCAACGGCGAACACCTGGTGGTCGCTGCACAGCGCGATAGCAGCATCCACCAGCCTGAAGCAGACGACATCTTCGAAATTGGCACTGAAGTCGCCATCGGGCGGACGTTACGCATGCCCGACAACACGACCAGTCTTTTAGCTCAGGGCCGGCGGCGAGTGCAGGTGTTGGAATTCTTACAGTGGGACCCCTATATCCGCGTTCGAGTGCGCCCGCTGCGTGACGTGGAAGACTGGGAGCTGACCACAGAAGCGCTGATGCGCGCCGTTCTCGCTCTCTTCGAGAAGATTGTTGAGTTCAATCGTAATCTGCCAGACGAAGCTTATACGTTTGCCATGAATATCGACGAACCAGGTTGGCTCGCCGACTTTATCGCTTCTACCATGGGTTTTCCTCTGCCGATTCGACAGGACGTTCTAGAAACGCTGGAACCGATGGCGCGGCTACACAAGGTAAATACAGTTCTCGCCCAGGAGCTGGAGGTATTGGAGCTGGAGGATCAGATACAGTCGCGGGTCCACGAAGAAATGGACCGCACGCAGCGCGAACACTTCCTGCGTGAACAGATGCGCGTTATCCAGGGCGAATTGGGCGAAACAGATATCTTTGCACAGGAACTGGAAGAGCTGCGAACCTCGTTGGAAGGCAAAGACCTGCCTGCTGAGACCAGGGAAAAAGCTGAGCGCGAAATTGCTCGTCTTGCAAGCATGCCGCCGATGTCCCCGGAGGTAGGTATCATCCGCACTTACCTGGACTGGATCCTGGAACTGCCGTGGACCGAGCGTTCGAAGGAGAATCTGGACGTCGTACACGCCGGCATAGTTCTGGACAACGATCATTATGGCCTGGAAAAGGTGAAGGAACGCATTCTGGAGTTTATTGCGGTCAAAAAGATTGCGCCGGACTCTAATCGAACGCCTATCCTCTGTTTTGTGGGGCCACCGGGAACGGGCAAGACGTCTATGGGCCGCTCCATCGCCAATGCGCTGGGGCGTGAATTCTTACGGGTCAGCCTGGGGGGCGTGCGCGATGAGGCCGAGATCCGCGGTCATCGTCGTACGTATATTGGTGCACTGCCGGGCCGAATCGTCCAGGCGATGCGCCGCGCCGGCACCATTAATCCGCTGTTCATGTTAGACGAGGTCGATAAGCTGGGCCAGGATTTCCGCGGCGATCCGGCCGCCGCTCTCTTAGAGGTTCTTGATCCCGAGCAAAATTGCGCCTTCTCCGACCACTATCTGGATTTAGATTATGACCTTTCCAAGATCCTTTTTGTAGCGACAGCCAACTTCCTGGACCCTGTTCCGCCTGCCCTGCTGGACCGCATGGAGGTGATCGAATTCCCAGGCTACCTGGAAGAGGAAAAGATAGAGATCTCGCGCCAATTTTTGATTCCGCGCCAGTTGCATCAGCACGGGCTGGCAAAGAGTGGTCTGCGCCTGGAGGATGACGCGCTCAAAACGTTGATTCGCGACTATACATACGAGGCCGGCGTGCGCAACCTGGAACGAGAGATTGCCAAGGTGTGCCGTAAGATTGCGCGCCGCGTGGCGGAGGACAAGTCACATGCCAGGCGCATTCGCTCGCGACAACTGGTTGAGTTGATTGGTCCTGCTCCCTACACGAAGGATATGTTGCGTGAAGAGGATGAAGTGGGCGTGGCGACCGGGGTGGCCTGGACATCCGCGGGCGGCGACACGATGTTCGTCGAAGTCAACCTGATGCCGGGAAAGGGTTCATTGACCCTCACCGGACAACTGGGCGACGTGATGCAGGAGAGCGCTCAGGCAGCCCTCAGCTATACGCGCAGCCAATCCAAGATTCTCGGTCTTCCCGACGACATTTTCGACAGTCTAGACATCCACATTCACGTCCCGGAAGGAGCCGTGCCTAAAGACGGCCCATCGGCCGGCGTGGCGCTGGCTACGGCGCTAATTTCAGCATTTACAGGCCGCGCCGTGCGCCGCGATGTGGGCATGACGGGTGAGATCACCCTGCGTGGGCGTGTGCTGCCGGTTGGCGGTATCCGTGAAAAGGCGCTAGCAGCGCGACGTGCGGGGATCACAACCTTCATCATGCCCAGGAAGAACGTTAACGACCTCCACGATATCCCCAAAAGACTGCGACAGGGGCTGAAGTTTGTGCATGTCGATCGCATGAATGAGGTGCTCGAGGCCTCGTTACTGCCTGCCAGCGCGGCGAAGAAGCGTCGGAGTGTGCCTTCAACGCGCTCTGTATCGACCAGCACGCCTCCGCCGTCGTAGAAGACGCGCGCGTACAGGTGACCGGCACTTTGGAAGTGCCGGTCACCTCTTCCCAAGAATGCCTCAAGAGTTGATCAGCAGCCATCGCAATCCGCTGGTTAAGCGAATTCGCAAGCTACAAAGCAAGAAGTACCGCCAGCTTGAGGGCGTCTATTTCATAGAGGGGATCTATGTCGTTTTGACGGCTTTCGAGCAACGCGCCCCACTGGAAACGATCGTCTATGCCCCTGATTTGTTGACAAGCGACGTGGCGCTGCGTGCAGTTGAGGAGCAGAGGGCAGCCGAGATCGACGTAGTCGCGGTTACGGCTGACGTTTTCCAATCACTTTCGGGACGCGAAAATGCTGTGGGGCTGGGAGCCGTCGTTAGGAGTCGTATTGAGACGGTTGAGCAGTTTGGCGTTTCGGGTGACGACGTGTTCGTAGCGGTTGAAGACATATCTGATCCGGGAAATCTGGGTACAGTTATACGCACCGTCGACGGCGCCGGTGCGGCAGGCGTTATTCTCCTGGGCCAGAGCGTCGATCCCTTTCATCCTACTGCCGTCAAGGCGAGTATGGGGGCTATCTTCAGCGTTCCGTTGGCCGAGACGGAAAGCGTTGAGGAGCTATGGTCGTGGGCGCGCGAACGTGGCATGCAAACCATCGCGACCTCGGCGCACGCCGCGCAGTCATTCTGGGAGGCGCCCTACCGCTTTCCGGCGCTTTTGCTCCTGGGTAGTGAGGGCGCGGGGCTGGCTGAGGACGTGCAGCGTAACGCCGATCTGGCGGTTTCCATTCCGATGTATGGCGCCTCTTCTTCGCTCAATCTCGCAGTCGCCGCCGGGTTGATGCTATATGAGCTGAGGCGGGCGGGAGATCCTTCGCTACGAAGACGGCTCGC
>JAICPS010000755.1 GCA_025929715.1 Anaerolineae bacterium
GTTCGCCAGCCATTGTGGGTAAAAGATATTGCCGAGGCCCGATTGTGATTGCCAGGCAAAGGTCTGAACGATTTCCGCAGTCTGCACATCGATCACGGTCGTGCCACCGGCGATGCCGTTCACAGCGATAAGATCACCTGCCGGAGAAAACGCCGCCGCATTGAGCGAGTCGGCTGATAGTTCCGGAAGCGGCGTAAACGTTAACTGGGTTCCCGTTACTTCAAGCAGATAGTAACCATCTTCGGCTAGTAGCAGGAAGTGGTCTCTTGTCGGGCCGGCAGCACTGACTTCCTCTACCGGCGAAGGCGGCTGCCCTGAGGCAAGATCGACCTGGCCAGCGCACACTTCTGTGATCGTAAAGCTGCCGTCGTCGTTAAAAACCAGCAAGCGGTCGTCCCGTAACCAGGTATGGCGTTGGTCGCGTCCGTCGCGGCCGTCATAGCGAGCTCGGGGATACTCACAGGTTTGCCCACTCTGCACCTGAAGAAAGGTCAAAGTACCGGGCGGAAGAGGCGCGCTCGTCTCGTAGTCGGCGGCTTCGTGCACCCAATACGCCAGGTACTGTCCGCCAGCCGACCACGCATCGCCGCTGATTCTCGCCGGTTCTAAATACGGTTCGACAACTTGCGGTTGTGGAGCAGCACCCTCGCTTTCTTGCGTTGGCGGCGACGGTGTATCCAGTGGGTACGGCGCGGGTGTAGGTGTCATCTGTGTGCCATCAAGCGCCGGATAAGGAGGCGGTGTCGGTGTACTAATATCGGGAGAAGGGGTATCCGGCCAGTTCTGCCATAGCATACGCTCTGGATTCCAGCGCGACACATATTCCTCGCTTACTGTTTGATTTCCAAAGGTGTAGGTGTAGGTCACGACCAGTTCAGGAATCGTATGTCCGTCTAGCGAAACAATTTCCAGAGACGTCGGCATCCACTCTTCCTGCGGCCAGTTCGGATGCTGCCCTACTCCGCGTACATGGATGACGCCGGCCTCGTCCTCAGTGTAGACGTCTACGACATGCAGGATTGCCACAATCAATTCGGGGCGTTCATCGCCGATAATATTGACCAGTTGCAACGCGTCTTCACTCCAGATAGGCGCCGCCTGCGAGAGGCGCTCCCCAAGCTCGCTCGTATCGTGCAATGAACGAAGTCCACCCTCCTCAAGCAGATATGTCGTCACGCCTGCCCGCAACGCGCCGAGGGCCATTCCGGGCTGCTCGGGCCACTTTGCAGCGTACTCGTAGAACGGCGCAAATGGTTCGTCCGAGTTCACGTCCACGGCGAACGTAGCGGTTACGGCAGGAAAGACAAGTGGCTCGTTTTCCGGAACTAAGGTTACGGTTCCTGGTGGCGTCGGCGATGTTCGCGGATCGGCCAGGCCATCCTGATCCGGCGACGCCGCAATCTGTAACTGTTGGCGGAACGAGAGACCGAGCGCCACCAGAATAACGAACGCTAGCGCTGCAAATGCCATGCGGCCCACGGCTCGCGAGGCACCGCCTACTCCTGCCAGTAGCCCGGGTGACCCTTCCCCAGTTGCTTTCTCTACTGCCGCGTAGAATTCCGGCCGCAAGCGCGCATCTGGTCGTGGATCCGCCATGTCCGAGAGCAA
>JAICPS010000231.1 GCA_025929715.1 Anaerolineae bacterium
ACAATGTTATGGTAGCCGGTACAGCGGCAGAAATTGCCTTCCAGACCGTGCCTGATTTCCGCTTCAGTCAAAGTCGTATTCTCCTCAACCAATTTGACGGCGGCCATGATCATGCCCGGCGTGCAGAAACCGCACTGCAAACCGTGCTCATCCCAAAAAGCTTGCTGCATCGGGTGCAAATTGCCGTTTGTCGCCAGGCCTTCAATGGTCGTCACTTGCGACCCATCGGCCTGGACGGCGAGCACGGTGCAGGATTTCACCGCCACACCATCCATATGAATGGTGCAGGCGCCACATTGACTGGTGTCGCACCCTATATTGGTACCGGTGAGTCCCAGCTCGTCACGCAAGAAATCGACGAGCAGCAGACGAGGTTCGACGTCGCGAGCGTAGTTCTTGTTATTAACCGAGACAGAGATTTCCATCACAAACGCTCCTGACTAGTTTAGATTTGATCGGTACATAACTGGCTCACACGCAGCCTCACATATCTTAAGCGACCTTACACCTCCTTTTCTCTCAAATTATTCGCGATTTTGCGGGCCAGCGTATCACTCCACCAATTGAGGATGAACTGAAATACGATGAAAAAACCTAACAGCGCAAGGCCCGTGGCAACGACCTGGCCCTGCCTTTCCGCTGGCAGAAAATCACCGGCCATTTCGCGCGCGACGCCCAGAGCGAATTCGGTTTGGGAGGGAGCTGCGGGAGCCTCATTTGGGCCCCCGGCGTTCGAACGTTCAACTTTGTCCTGATCGTCCTGCTGGCGGGCGTCGACCTGGCGGGCAAGGTTGTCCAGGCTCTGCTTGACGATGGCCCTGGCAGAGCTATCCATCAGGCGCTGTCCCACCTGAGCGATGCGACCGCCAACCTGGGCATCGCCGACGTAGTGCATGACGGTCCCCTGGTCAGTTTCCTCCAGCCGGATGTCTCCCTCTCCTTTCATGAAGCCGGACGGACCCTGGCCGTCAACTTCCATGTGATACGTTTCGGGTTCCTGAAGATCGCTGAGAACCACGGTGCCTTTGAAAAGGCCCTGGACCGGACCGACCTGCACGCGCATCCGGCCTTCAAAACTGTTCTCGCCGATCCTATCGAGCTTTTCGCAGCCCGGCATGGTCCTTGCCAGAACTTCGGGATCAAAGAACATCTGCCAGACCAGATCGCGGGGTGCGTCGAACGTGTAAGAACCCTCTAGCTTCACTATGTTTGCTCCTTATTGTTTTTGGTGAATGGGCGCGGTGCTGGCGGTGACTATGAACCGTCTCCGCGACCCAGATTATTCAGGTTGGATTGGGGGATTCGGTTTCTGACGAGGTATCTATATCACGGACGCAAGCATGCGGCAAGTTGCGCTCATGCGGATGAGCTAGCCGCTTAGGCTGGCGTCATGGTCTAGCGCGCCACGTACAAAGGTAGGCGTCGCCTCGATTCTAAACGCGATTCCGGGTGTGGGACCAATTCGCCGTAAAATCATTATGGATCACTTTAGGACGCTCGAACAACTCCGCAGGTGCCAAAAACTTCTACTCTTCCGTAATTTTTCCCCAATCTCCAATTAGCCAACCTTCTTCTCTGCGTCGCAAGATCATATCCTAAACAATCAAGCGATAACGGTTGTTCTCGTCTGGACAGGGTAATGAAAGGATCAAAAGCGACAACTGATACCGGTCAGTATCGCCACTGGTTCCATCATCTGTACTCCACAAGGTCGGTTCCTCAGAGATACCACTTGAGCTCGTACTTTTTTTCGGCCTACTGTATTGCGTCTTTCGAAATAATAGCGATCAAAAGCTGTCCAGCCTTCCTCAGCAACCGTGAACATTACCCATCTAACGGAGATAAACGTCTCATGTTAGCATTTGAATTGAACATGGGTTTTCTCCACACACCCCTGACAGGGAATACTGATGATGAGCTGCGACGACGTCGCCCTGGAGCAATGCCACCTGCTCAATAACCTAGCAGATCCTGCCCGCGAAGTTCATTCCCCAAAGGTACCACGGCGCGCCACTGAGGCGCATTATGCGGCGCAGCTCTCGCATCGTGACAGCTTTTCTCGGTCACGGTATACTTGTGGTGACGTTCGGCGTTCCGCCGTCGCTGCTCCAATTGGCAGTTATGGTACGACATTTCTGGTTAATTCTGGTCCGGGGAGAACTATTCGTAGGCGTTGAGATAGCGAAGGAGAAAACAATAATGGCCCAACAAGCAACCGCCCCCGAAAAGAATGGTATGCACGGCGAAGTGTATTTTCCTGCGCCGGAGATCGTGGAGTCTGCTCACATTTCTGATTACGACAAAGTCGCCGGGCAGGCGCGTGGCGATTTGGCTGAGTTCTGGGGGAAGATAGCTTCCGAGAATTTTGAATGGTACGAGCCGTGGGAGAAGGTGCTGGAGGACGAAGACGCGCCCTTCTATAAATGGTTTGTGGGAGCGAAAGTTAATATCGTTCACAATGCCCTGGACAGGCATATGCGCTCGGCGACGCGCAACAAAGCTGCGCTGATCTTTGAGGGTGAGCCCGGCGATAGTCGCGTTTACACCTACCAGATGTTGAACCATGAGGTGTGCAAGTTCACCAGCGTGTTGCATTCCATGGGCATTAGAAAAGGGGACCGTGTCACTATCTATATGGGTCGCATCCCTGAGCTCATGATCGCCATGTTGGCCTGCGCCAAGATCGGCGCCATGCATTCGGTGGTCTACGGCGGATTCTCCACAGAAGCCTTGCACAGCCGAATCGAAGACAGCGAATCGAAGATGCTCATTACCTGTGACGGCGCCTGGTTGCGGGGCAATATTGTGGAACTTAAGGAAATTGCCAACGAAGCCTTGGAGCGTGCGGGAACGATACAATCGTGTATTACGGTGAAGCGAACGGGCCACGACGTGAAAATGGTGCCGGGCCGAGACTACTGGTACCACGATCTGATGGCGCAGCCCATCGCATCTGAAGATGCGGAAACAGAGGTGATGGATGCAGAAGATCCCCTTTTCATCCTTTACACCTCGGGTACGACGGGAAAGCCAAAGGCGATTTTACATACTCACGGTGGTTATATGGTGTGGATCGCTACAACGCTGAAGTGGGTGTTCGACATCAAGCCTGAGGACGTGTGGTGGTGCGCGGCGGATCCGGGGTGGATTACAGGACATAGTTACATTGTCTACGCGCCGCTGGTGCTTGGCGCGACCAGTTTTATGTACGAGGGCGCCCCCACGTACCCTTACCCGGACCGTTGGTGGGAGCTGGTGGATAAGTATGACATCACTGTTCTTTACACCGCGCCGACGGCGATTCGTGGGCTGATGCGATTCGGCGAAAACTGGCCGAACCGGCACGATCTCACCAGTCTGCGTTTGTTGGGTTCGGTCGGAGAGCCAATCAATCCGGAGGCCTGGCGCTGGTATTATCGCGTCATTGGAAAGGAACGGTGTCCGATCATGGATACGTGGTGGCAAACCGAGACAGGTGGATTCATGATAACACCACTACCGAGCGTGCCGCTTAAGCCTGGCTCCGCCACGCGCCCGTTCCCCGGCGTTGAGGTAGACGTCGTCGACGAAGAGGGTCATCCGGTAGAAACGAATGAGGAAGGCTTTCTGGTCATTAAGACGCCGTGGCCTGGCATGCTGCGCACCATTTATGGCGACCCGGATCGCTACGTGGATCAATATTGGAGCCGCTACAGCGAACAGGGCTGGTATCTGCCTGGCGACAGCGCAAAGAAAGACGAGGACGATTACATCTGGGTAATCGGACGGATCGACGACGTTATCAAGGTTTCTGGCTACCGGCTGGGAACGGCCGAGGTTGAGAGCGCGCTTGTCAGCCACCCGGCTGTTGCCGAGGCGGCGGTCATCGGCGTTCCCGATGAATTGAAAGGAAATGTAATTAAGGCATACTGCATTTTGAAGCAGGGCTGGGACCCGAATGAAAAGTTGGAAGTGGAGCTAAGGGAACACGTGGGACGCGAGATTGGGCCTATCGCCAAGCCGGCGACTATCGACCTTGTAGATGATCTACCGAAGACTCGTTCGGGCAAGATCATGCGACGCGTCTTGCGCGCTCGCGCTCTGGGTCAGGATGTAGGAGATCTTTCGACGCTGGCCGATTAGGGATAAGTAGCCGCGATTTCCTATTGGGGCATTCGCCCCACTCGCGCCTCTAAAAACGCGGTAAGAAACCGCGGCTACAAACCAGATTAATCTATCGCTCCCACCGCTGCTGTCGCCGGTTCTTCGAGCGGTTCGGCATCGCGCTTGGAACGGACGATGGCGAACCATAACAATCCAAGTAGCGCAATGATCACCACGACGGTCCCCACGCTGAACCCTTGATATTGCACGATAATCGGGGCGATGATCAGGCTCACGAGGTTAACGACTTTGATCATGGGGTTCAACGCCGGGCCCGCTGTGTCTTTCAGTGGGTCACCGACGGTGTCGCCGACGACGCTGGCTTTGTGTCGCTCGGAACCCTTGCCGGTATTAGCAGCGGGATCACTGACCTCGTCTTCGATGGTCTTTTTGGCATTGTCCCAGGCGCCACCGGTATTGGCCATGAACACGGCGAGCAGCTGGCCTGAGACAATGATGCCGGCCTGGAATCCACCCAAAGCCTCTACGTTTAAGAGCAGACCTACTACCACAGGCGTGACGACGGCAATGATGGCGAGATTGATCAGGTCCCGCTGCGCCGCAACCGTAGAAATGGTGACCGCTCGCCTGTAATCTGGCTTCCTTGTACCCTCCAGGATGCCGGGAATGCGGAACTGGCGGCGAACTTCTTCCACCATCTGTCCAGCAGCCCGGCTGACCGATTTTATTGCCAGCGAGGAGAAGAGCCATGGTAGGGCGCCTCCGATCAGCAACCCAACAAAGACGATCGGTTGTGAGACGCGAATGCCCGACGCCAACGCCTCCGGATCGATCTTGCCGACGTCGGTAATGAAGGATCCGAACAAGGCAACGGCGGCGATCACTGCCGAGCCAATGGCGATGCCCTTAGTTATGGCCTTGGTCGTATTTCCGACGGCATCGAGATCGGCCATGATTTGGCGCGCCTTGTCGTCGAGTCCGGCCATTTCGCCAATTCCGTTGGCATTGTCGGCAATGGGACCGAATGAGTCCATGGCAACGTTGTTGCCAGTCAGCGTCAACATGCCGATGCCGGTCATGGCGACTCCATAGAGGACGAATGTGAAGCGCGCTACGTCGGCCGAGACCACTGTTCCGGCATCGACAAACTGTTGGACCGGAACACTGCCAAAAATCAAGATGGCCGCGCCAATGGTCAGCGCGATGACGAGGACGGACCAGACGCTTGACTCATAGCCTACGCCCAAACCGGAAAGTATCGTCGTCGCCGGTCCGCCTTCCGTACTCCGTCTAATCTCCTGGACTGGTTTTCCGTGGGTGCCGGTGAAGTAGTCGGTGAGACGATCAATTAAGATTGCCAGAACGACGCCAGCGGTCGTGGAGAGGAAAGGACGCCACCATCCACCAGGAACGTCCGGCATATAAATTACCGAGATGATTCCAAAGCTAACCACGGAAATCGCGGCCGAAGTTAGGAAACCGCTGAAGATAGCCCGCATGGCATCTCCACCCTCGTCAGACTGGCCTTTTACAAGATAGGTGCCAAAGATTGACGCCAGCACGCCGATGCCGCGTACCAACAGAGGGAACAGGATCCATTCGCGGTTTCCGGTGATCGAAAATAGGGCGATGCCCAGAATAAGACCGGCCACGATCGTAACTTCGTAAGACTCAAAAATATCGGCAGCCATGCCGGCGCAGTCGCCGACGTTGTCCCCGACGAGGTCGGCAATGACGGCCGCATTGCGGGGATCGTCTTCTGGGAGGTCCTCCTCAACTTTGCCAACAAGGTCTGCGCCGACGTCGGCAGCCTTCGTATAGATGCCGCCGCCCACGCGCATGAAGAGGGCTAAAAGAGTGCCGCCAAAGCCGAAGCCCAGCAAAGCGTCGGGCGCGGCAATAGCAAAGACCATGAAGATGACCGTTCCGCCGAGCAATCCAAGCCCGTCGGTGAGCATGCCAGTGACCGTGCCGGCGCGGTAGGCGATGCGCAGGGCATCACTGAAGCTGGTCCGTGCAGCAGCCGCCACGCGCACGTTTGCTTGCACCGCCATACGCATACCAATTTGACCGACCGCGAGGGAAAAACCGGCGCCCATCACAAAGGCGATAGCGCGGCCAACGCCAACGATCAGACGAACCGTATCCTCTCCGTATCCTTCAAAGCGCTCCACGGCTTCAGCAGTTGGTGGAACAATATAGACGCTAAGGAAGAGAACGACCGTCAGAATGACGATAAAAGGCAGAATCGTGCGGAGTTGCCGGGTCAGATAGGCATCGGCGCCCTCGCGAATAGCCTCCCAAACCTCAATCATCGCCTCGCTTCCCATCTCTTCACGCAATATTTGCCGGCGCAAAAGGACGGCATAAAGAAGCCCGATAAGTGCAATTGCGAGAACAGTCCAGATCGCAATTGTTTCGAATGTTGTCAAACCCAAAGTGCTCATAGTTCGTTACCTCCAGATCTAGATAGAAAAATTGAGGGGCCATCCGAACCTGCCCTGCATACAGAGGGGTCAGAAACGGACGTTTGCCGACCGCCACCAGCGATAATATTTGCTTCGCAACTCTTCTCTGGGCGGCAGAGGATAGTGGAGCAATCCTTCTTCGTTACCCACAAAAATGCCACTCTTGATTGTACGATACGGAAATTCAGGCGTGTGATGGCGATTTACAATCTTGGTATGTACGCGACCTTGTTTGACCTCCACAAGGCATTCACGAAGGTGATGGATTTGATCGTAAGGAAGATCCTTAAGCGCCCCAAACTCTGGATCTTTAGCCAGATCGCCGAGGGCCAATTCGACGAATGCGATTGCCGGCAAGTGAACCATGCATTCAGGATCTTTAATTATAAAGTTATAGAAGTTAAGCGGATTGTGTTTACTGACAACCAGCGGCGTTACCGGTGCAATCTCCTGATACAAATGCAGACCGTCGTCTGCGTTGGTGAAATAGTTCGTTGGCTCAAGCGCTAATGACTGCCCATAAGCCGTAACCAGATAAAGTTGGCGCATGTGTTCCAACGGAACGTGTTCTAGGACACGATACGTAGATATATTGAGTGATTTTTTTGGCGTCTCATCTGCATGTGGGATGCAACGATCGATTCC
>JAICPS010000711.1 GCA_025929715.1 Anaerolineae bacterium
GAGTGCGGCGGCTGCCGCTAGCGGTACACCCGGACGGACGCTAACTTGGTAAAGTTGTTGATCTACCAACGTTGGCGGCCGCAGCAGTGGCGCGAGATGCCGGTCCCATATGCCTTTGGGCAGCACCAGAGCCGCGGGCTCTTGATGAGGCAGGGCGTACCATGGCTGTCGCGCGCGACACGTTGATCGCCGGTGTAGCCCTTCCTGCTCGCCCCAGGCCACGTAGTCGCCCGCTGCAGTTCCGGCGAGTACAGCGTTGGGCGGGATCGTCAACACCTGCCAGGCGCTGACAACGTTAGTCCGCAGGCTATTTACGTTACGCAGGGATTTCAGTAGAGGCCGGCGGAAGCGCGGCTCGATCTGCCACTTTTCGACCGTTTCCTCGTTGAGGTAAAAGAATGGGTTAGCGCCCGTCGTAAAGCCCCGCTGCACAGTGGCCCACTGCTTTAATGGCGTCAGTCGGTATGTCGCCGGGCGCCGTCGCACCTGATGATAAACCGCTGGCGCTCGCCAAAGCAGACCCCACTTCTCGCCTGCCTGCAGCGAGTTCTGGCTCGCAACGCGCACGCGCAAGGATTCGCTGGTCCGATCCTGCCCCGGCAGCAGGCGGGTAGTCAGCGCCTCTACCGCGCTGAAGCGAGCGCGATGGTCGCTGTCATAGGGCACCAATTGTGCCAGTTCTTGCCGCAATTGAACGAAGCGCACCAGGTGTGCGTCGCGCGCCTGCCGGTCGCTGCACTTCTCCAATATCACCAGGCACGTATTAACCCGCGCTTCCTCGAACCAACGCTCGACGGTCGATTCGATCAGCGCGATTACTCTAAACTGCTCGAGCAGAAACTGCTTCAACGCCTCGCCATAAGCCACGTCCAGCCAGTTGTTGGGCACGACAAACCCGAATCGCCCGCCTTCACGCAGAAACCGCGCACCGTGTAGGAAAAAATAAGTGTGCAGCCCCGAGCGGCGGTTCAGCTGCTTCTTCCACAGCTGCGCAGGAATGATGGCGTTTCTGGGGCGTTCGCCGGCCTGCGTCCCCGGTTCGAACATCGCCAGCTGCTTCGCCGCCTGCTCTTCAAGCCGGTCGATCCATTCGGCGCGGGTATAAGGGGGGTTGCCCACGATCGCGTCGAAAGGCTCCTGCGGTTCCAGCGTGAAAAAATTCTGGTGCAGGATATTGGCGCCGGGCAGCCGCTGCCGCGCCACATCTACCGCCGCCTCGTCCAGCTCCACGCCCCACAACTGTTCCGGGTCGCTCTGTTCGTCCGCGGCTAACCACGCCTGCCAGCGCGCCGCCCGCTGCAGCAATGCACCTGTTCCACAGCTTGGATCCAACACGCGATCGTCGGCTCGACGCACATTAAGAGCCAGGAGCAGATCGGCGACGTCTGGCGGTGTTTCGAACTGGCCGAAAGTACGCTGCTTGCTGGGCATCAGGGCGCCTCCTGTGCCCATTGTACTCTTGTTTGGCGGCGTTACACAGCGGTGCTATAGTGAGCGCACGATGCTGTCGCGCAGGCGTTTTCTGAAGACCTTGCCGGATGTCGTCATTCCGCAACTGGCGGAGCCATTGCGTGGCATCAAGCCGCGCCAGCCGTATCACTGGATAGTGCAACTTCACTACGGAGAGCCCGCCCTGCACTATGAAGTATCCGCTGCCCGCGTCCGGCCTGGTTGGGAGCTGGGCTTCCATTGCGAGGCGCGCGACGCTCGCCTCAACCGGTTTCTATTGGACGGCTTCCGCCGCCATCTATTTGAAATCAAAGACACCCTCGGCGACTGTATGGAGGCCGAAATGTGGGACAAAGGCTGGACCAAAATCTACGAAGTGTATCCAGATGGGGAGCTGACAGAAGTGTACCAATTCCAGGTCGGAGCCCGGCTGGCAGCCATCATCACCTGCCTGCACCCCATCTTTGTCGATCTACGCGGCGCTGTGGCCCGTAGTTATCGCTAGCGTTGCGCACCGTCATTCTGAGCGGGTTCCATGCTGCATGGGGCGTCTTCGGAGCGAAGAATCTCGGTTTTCCGCGAAAGTTTATCTCCAGTAAAATCTGAGCGTGAGCGCTCCACAGTTTACGATTTCGCCCGTACGCCC
>JAICPS010000737.1 GCA_025929715.1 Anaerolineae bacterium
CTGAACTGTTGGGATATAACCATTGTTTCTAAAACGGTAGAAGATGCAAGCAATACGCCCCGCAAAATTCCGTGAATTATCTGGCCCGTGATCGCCTGCAAATATAGAGGCGCGGAGCGGAAGGGTTTCAGGTATACTTGAGAGATATGGAATCCATTCAGACCTTTTCCCGACAAGTCATAGACAACGTCGAGCGCGTCATCATCGGCAAGCGCGAAGCCATCGAAATGATCCTCGTCGCCCTGCTTTGCGAAGGACACGTCCTTTTGGAAGATGTTCCCGGCGTAGGAAAGACGATGCTGGCCCGCGCCCTGGCAATCTCGCTAGGAATCTCCTTTAAGCGCCTGCAGTGCACGCCCGATCTGCTCCCCAACGACGTGACCGGCGTTTCCATCTACAACCAGGAGACAGGTGAGTTCAAATTTATTCCCGGCCCTGCCTTCACTAACATCTTGTTGGCCGACGAAATTAATCGCGCCACTCCGCGCACACAGTCCGCCCTCCTCGAAAGTATGGGCGAGCGCCAAGTGAGCGTCGACGGCGTCACTCACGCGCTGCAGCGTCCCTTCTTCGTTATTGCAACTCAGAACCCGGTAGAGTACGAAGGCACGTTCCCGCTACCCGAGGCGCAGCTCGACCGCTTCTTTTTGAAGGTGGGCGTGGGCTACCTGGACCCGCAGAGTGAAAGCCAGATGCTGCTCAACCTGGGTCGCGAACATCCCATCGAACAGTTGCAACAGGCGGCCGACGGCCGGGACATTCCCGATCTCGCCCAACAAGTGTGGGACGTCCACGTCGACGACACCGTGCGCGACTACGTCGTGCGCATCGTGCACGCGACGCGCCGGCGCAGCGAGCTGCTGCTCGGCGCCAGCCCCCGCGGGAGCCACGCCCTCTACCGTGGCAGCCAGGCTTACGCCGCCATGCGCGGTCGTAGCTACGTGCTGCCCGACGACGTCAAGACGCTGGCTCCGCTCGTGCTCAGCCATCGCTGCCTCATGCATCCCGAAAGCGCGCTTCGCGGCGTTGCCAGTGAGGACATCATAACCAACATTCTGCAAGAAACCCCGCTGGATATTGGCGAACTGGAATCCGCCTGAGGCAGGCAACAAGTTGTGGGTGATGTTTCCCTCCTCATCATCGTCTTACTACTGGTAGCCGCCTTTCTACGCGTCGACTTTATCTTCTACATTGTCTACGTTGTAGCCGGCGTCTATCTCTGGTCGCGCTGGCACGCGCCCCGCGCTTTCCGCCACATCAACTTTAAGCGCTCCTTCACCGATCATGCCTTTCTCGGCGAGCAAATCACCGTCAAGCTTACGCTGACCAATCACAGCCGCCTGCCGCTGCCCTGGTTGCAGGCTGCCGAAAGCGTGCCTCCGCAACTCGCGGCGGGCAGGGCGCCCAGCTACGCGCTGTCGCTGCGCGGTCGCCAGACGGAAAGCTTCCACTATCAGATCCGGCCTACGCGTCGCGGCTACTATCGCCTTGGGCCATTGCACCTGCGCAGCGGCGATCTGTTTGGCTGGAGCGAGCAAAGCGGCGTTTCCGACGCCAGTTACCTTACCGTCTACCCGCGCATCATCGCACTCTCTCGCCTCGGGCTGCCCTCCCGCCTGCCGTTCGGCACCATCGCCAGCACCCAGCGCCTCTTCGAAGATCCCGCCCGGCCGGCCGGCGTGCGCAACTATCGCTCCGGCGACAGCCTACGCCAGATAAACTGGAAAGTCAGCGCGCACACCAACAACCTGGTCGTGCGCACCCTGCAGCCGGCCATTTCCCTGGACACGGCCATCGTGCTCAATCTGGCCCGCGACGACTACGAGCGCCGCACAC
>JAICPS010000238.1 GCA_025929715.1 Anaerolineae bacterium
CCGGTAGTGGCGTTGCCTTGTGGTCGTAGCGGCGAAAGAACGTCAGGTTGTCGCGAATGCTGGCGGCAAAAAGCTGCACGTCCTGGGTCACCAGTCCCACGCTCTGGCGCAATTCGGCGAGCGGCAGCTCGCGCAAGTCCACGCCTCCCAGGAGTATCGCGCCCTGATCCACATCGTAGAGCCGGAACAGCAAGCGGGTCAGCGTGGTTTTGCCGCTACCGGTGCGTCCAAGCAGCCCCAGTACCTGCCCGGCCGGCAGCTCGAAGCTGACATCGCGCAGCACCGCCTCCGGCGCCTCCTCGGCCGGCCGGTCACGGTAGCTAAAGGTAATGCCCTCCAGGCGTACGGCCAGCGGGCCGGCCGGCAGAGAGTGCCGGGCGCCGCAATCCTGTACTGCAGGCTGCAACCGGAAAAAGTCTCGCACGCGGGCGCTGCCCACCACGGCGTGCTGCAAATGGTGCAACTGCCGGTGAATCTGCGTGAGCGGGCTATCCAGCATGTTGATATAGGCTACTAGCAGATAGACCGTGCCAATGGTCATCTCTCCGCGGAGGAAGGCGAGGCCGGCTAACCAGAGCGTCAGTCCAAACGCGGCCACAAACAGCAGCCGCCGGCCGTGAAAGGTCGCGCCGCCCAGCAGGTCAGCTCGCACCCGTGCCTGTTCAGTTGCCCGCAGGTGGGGGGCCAGGCGGGCCATCACGTAAGGGGCAGCCCCGTTGGCGCGCACATCCTCGGTACCTGCCAGCCGTTCTTCCAGGTAGCCGGAGAGCCTGGCGAACGCCTCCCGCTGGCTGGCAAAAATACGCATGCCCAGCGGGTGTGTTGTCCGCATGAATAGCAAGGTTGACGCTGCGTAGCCCAGCCCGACCAGGGCTACGCTGCCTGATTCCAGCCAGAGCAGCGCCAGGATGCCCGTCGCCAGCAGCGCATTGCCGGTTACCTGGACCACCAGCCCGGAAAAACTTTCGGCCAGCGCGCTCACATCTCCGTCTATGCGCTCAATCAACTCGCCGGCCGGATGAAGCTTGTGGAAGCCCATGTCCAGGTGCAGCGTGTGTGCGGTTAGATCTTCGCGCAGGCGGTTGGTCGTCGCCCAGCCCAGATCGGCGCTCAGGTAGACGCTGCCCAGATTAAGCAGCTTCTGTGCGAGGACCACCGTAAAGTAGATAAGCCCCACCAGCACCAAGGCGCGCGCCGCCGCCCCGGCGCGCGCCGTATCTAAAAAGCGCCGGATGATCTGCGGCGCCAGCAGTTGCAGGAGAATGCTCCCGGCCAGCAACAGACCCAACAATAGCAACCGGCGCTTGAAGGGTTTGAGGTAGGGGAGAAGGAAGGACATGGTTGCGGAGTCCGTGGGCGGCGTGTTTGTCAGGCGGCTTGCGCCTGCAGTGGGGCCTGGCGGCGCAGCAGCTGGGCGTTGATGGCGACGATGATCGTGCTGAGCGACATGAAGATGGCGCCGACCGCGGGCGATAGGACGATGCCCACCGGCGCCAGGATGCCCGCCGCGAGGGGCAGGGCGACGACGTTGTAGCCGGTGGCCCACAGCAGGTTTTCAATCATCTTGCGGTAGCTGGCGCGGCTTAGCTCGATGATTCTGACGACGTCCAGCGGGTTGCTCTTGACCAGGATGAGGCCGGCCGATTCCACGGCGACGTCTGTCCCGCTGCCAATGGCGATGCCCACGTCGGCACGGGTGAGGGCCGGGGCGTCGTTCACGCCGTCGCCGACCATGGCCACACGTTTGCCCTGTTGCTGCAGCTCGGCGACCTTTTTGTCTTTATGCTGGGGCAGCACTTCGGCGAAATAGGTTTCGATGCCCAGCTCCTCGGCCACGGCCTGCGCCACGGCCTGGCTGTCTCCGGTGAGCATGGCCACTTCGATGCCCAGCTCGCGCAGGCGGCGCACGGCTTCGTGGCTTTCGGGGCGGATGACGTCGGCCAGGGCAAAGGAGGCGATTGGGCGGCCGTCACGTACAAGGTGCACCACGCTCTGGCCTTTGTCGCCGGCCTGCGCCTCGAAGCGGCGAAGGCTCTCGGGTAGCTCTACGTCCAACATCTCCAGCAGGCGCGGGCCACCGGCATGTATGTCGTGGCCGTCATAGGAGGCGCGCACGCCACGACCTTTGATGGCCTCAAAGTTCGAGATGCCTATGGGCAGCTCCAGCCCGCGCTCTTCGGCGCTGCGGCGAATGCCGCGGGCGATGGTGTGCTCGGAATCGCCTTCGACGGCGGCGGCCAGGGCCAGCGCCTCGTCTTCCGTCCAACCGTCGACCGTGGCAAGGCTCACGACGCCAAACTCGCCTCTGGTAAGCGTGCCGGTCTTGTCGAAGATGATAGTGTCGATCTCACGCGCTTCTTCCAGGGCCAGGCGGTTGCGCACGAGGATGCCATTACGCGCGCCCAGAGAAGTGGTGATGGCGACCACCAGGGGAATTGCCAGGCCCAAGGCGTGAGGGCAGGCGATGACCAGCACAGTGGCCACGCGAGCAATGACCTCCACGTTGAAGCCCACGGCGATGGTCCAGGCGATGGCCGTGATAGCGGCGACGCCCAGGGCGACGTAGAAGAGCCAGCCGGCGGCTTTGTCGGCCAGCAGCTGCGTCTCGCTCTTGCTCTGCTGCGCTTCTTTTACCAGGCGCATGATGCCGGCCAGGGCCGTCTGCTCGCCGGTGGCGGTGACGCGCACGCGCAGGCTACCGTCGCCGTTGATGGTGCCGGCGATGACCTCGTCGCCTTCTTCCTTGGTCACCGGTTTCGATTCGCCGGTAATCATGGCTTCGCTTAGCGAAGATTCGCCTTGTTCGACGACGCCGTCGGCAGGCACGCTCGCGCCGGGACGGACGAGAACCAGGTCGCCGCTTTTGAGCTGGAAGACAGGTACTTCTTCCGTCTCGCCGTGCGTCCCAATGCGCTCTGCGGTATCGGGCATCAGCCGGGCCAGCTCATCTAGCGCGCGCGACGCCTGGCGCACGCTGCGCATTTCGATCCAGTGGCCCAGCAGCATGATGTCAATCAGCGTGACCAGCTCCCAGAAGAAGGAGTCCTCGGCGGGAAGCACCAGGGTGGCGAGGCTGTAGACAAACGCCACGGTAATCGCCAGGGAAATGAGCGTCATCATGCCCGGCTTGCGGTTGCGCAGCTCGGGCACGGCCATTTGCAGGAAAGGTAGGCCGCCGTAGGCGAAGATGACGACGGAAAGAACGGGCGTGATCCATTGGCTGCCGGGAAATTGCGGCGCTGTAAAGCCTAACCAGTCCTGGATGGAGGGGCTGTAGATGAGGACGGGGATGGAGAGAATGAGCGACACCCAAAACTTGCGGCGGAACATCTCTTCGTGGCCGCTGTGGTCCACGTGGGCGCCATGCGCGGCGCCATGGTCCTCCATCGTTCCATGTTGCACGCGGGCGGCGTGGTCTTCATTTACCTCGTGCGCGGCGTGGTTGGCGTGTTCGCTATCTGGTGCCGCTGCGTCGTGGTGGTGTGTATGCTGATCGTGGCTAGCCATTTGTCTTTATCACTTATTCGTTGTTAAGCGGGTGTTTGTTTGAAGTTAAGCACGCTGTAGCATAAGCATCTTGCTTGTGCGGGCTTGTAAGGAAGGAGCATTGTTGTCTTTGATGCCATTAGACTAACTATTGTACGCGATCTGCCCTATGAAGCGCGTTTGAACGCTCACGAAGCAGAGCTATGTGCATGATAGTCGTGAGCAGCGGATGCCGTGAGGGTCTTTCGTATGATACAGGATCCGCCAAATGGCCGATTTGCGTTGACAGGGAGAGCGTAGTTCTGCTAATATTTAACCAATTGGTTGAATATTTCTAGGAGGTATATGATGGCAGATATTTTGCACCAGGTAGGAATTGCTGCGACGCCGGGGGAAGTCTATGAAGCGATTACCGAAGCCGATGGTTTGCAAAGCTGGTGGTCGCAGCACAGCGAGATTGAGCCGGAGGAGGGATCATTGGCAAGCGTCAGTTTTTACAACAAGGCAGTGACCTTTGAGCTGCGGATCCGTGAATTGACTCCCGAGCGGGTCGTGTGGGCGGTGGAGGGGGGGCCGCCAGATTGGGCTGACACTGTGATCACCTGGTCGTTAACGCCCAAAGACGGGCAGACCACCGTCGATTTCGCGCATCGTGGCTTTGCGTCGATGGACGGCAATTTCGCCAACGTCAATTACAACTGGGGCTGGTATTTGACAAGCCTGAAGTTTTACCTGGAGCAGGGCAAAGGCATGCCGCATACAGACGCCGACCTGATGTAGCCGCGGTTTCCCAAGGCCACAGGCCCGGCCGCGGTCTCCGCGACTCGCGATTATCCGGCCAGGAATTTGTCGAGCACTTCCAGGATACCGGCCCAGCCTTCGGCATGGCTGCGCCGCGCTTCCTCGGTGGGCAACTGTTCGTGAGTCAGGCGCAGATCGGTCTTGTGGCCATTGGGGCGCAGCTCGATGGTCACAAGGCTGCGCCCAACGTCCATTTCCGGGTTTTCCCAGCGCCAGGTAAAGACCAGTTTGTCAGGCGGTTGAACGGCCTGGTAGACGCCCGTAACGTAATAAACGGCTTGCGGCCCACGCTGTATCCCCAGGCGATAGCGGCCCCCGACGCGCAGATCGACCTCGGCGACTTCGACGATGCTGCCGGGCGGTCCCCACCATTGCTTCAGGAGCGCCGGTTCCGTCCAGGCGGCGAAGACCCGTTCCGGCGGAACGTTGTAGGTACGTTCGAACAGTATCGTCTCCGCCTGTTCGCTGCCGGGACCGTTTATGATCATGTTGCGTCCTTTGGGGACGCGTCGCCAACAGACGCGTCCCCTAACGTGGTCGTGTCGAGAAACTCGGCCAGCGAATCAAGCCGCGCTTCCCAGAAGCGCCGATAAGTGGTGAGCCACACCGTTGCGTCGCGCAGGGGAGCGGTGTTCAGGTGGCAGGTGTGCACGCGGCCGTCTACCCGCCGCGTCAGCAGCCCGGCCTCTTCCAGGACGCGAAGATGTTTGGAGACGGCAGCCAGCGATATGTCGAAAGGCGCGGCAATCTCGGTCACCGATGCGGGGCTCTGGGCCAGCCGCGATAGTATCGCCCGGCGGGTGGGATCGGAGAGGGCAGAGAAAGTTGTATCGAGCGCAGCCGTATTATGTTTAACCATGTTGTTGAATATTCTAATGACGTACCCAAGGCCGGTCAATAGGCTTTGAGAAACAGCCGCAAGCGCCGCTTCGGAACTCCGCTAGAACGAATCGCAGATACTGTACAGGCGCTCTACGGCCAGTTGATCTTCCATAAAGGGGTCGCGGACCGCGCGCTGGTCGGCGAAGTAGCGCCCGCTCTCACGGCCTCCCGTTTCGCTCGTCGCCAGCCAGATGGGCGTGCGTGCGCCTTGCCGGGGGCTTTCGGACCCGCCGAAGCCCAGGTCGTTGCTGAGCCGGGAGTTGACGTCGCCCGGGTGGCAGGCGTTCACGGTGACGTCGTATTCGGTGAGACGGCGGGCGAAAGCGGCCGTCAACATACGATTGGCTTGTTTGGACTGGCGATACGCGCGCCGATTATCATATGGTCGGCGCTCGAATTGAAGATCGTCGAGGTCCAGGTCGCCGGCATAGTAGCTCGCGACGTTGACGACGCGTGCGGGGGCAGAGACGACGAGCGCGTCACGGAACGCCTGGATCATCCTGAAGTAGCCGAGCACGTTAGTGGCGAATTGTAGCTCGATGCCTTCGGGCGTTTCTTGCCGGCGGCGGGGTGTGGCGGCGGCGTTGTTGACCAGAACGTGCAGGGGACCCCGCCAGCGGCGGGCCAGAGACTGAATTTCTTGCCCGCGCGAGAGATCGGCCAGTTCGTAGCGCACTCCCTCGTTGCCGCTTTCCTCGCTTATCCGTTGTGCGGCCTGGCGCGTGCGACCCTCGTCGCGCCCGACGAGCACGACTTCGAAGCCCGGCGTTTGCGCCAGGCCCTCACAAATTGCGTATCCGATCGCACCTGTGGCGCCGGTTACGAGGGCCACGCGAGCGGTTGGATTGGTCATCATTTAAGCTCTCATGAGCGCTTCGGCGTCAGGAGGAACACGGAAGGGCCCGCTACAACTGGCTTCTACGTCCGGGGTTCGAAGCGGGCCTGGAAGAAACGCAGGTATTTGGGCTCGTAGACCATTTCCAGGCCGCAGGTCTCCTCGCGCCTGTCGTAAGCAGCTTTCACAGATTCGGCGACGACATCCATGTGCGCCTGGGTGTAGACGCGGCGGGGGATGGTCAGGCGTGTCAGCTCCAGCGCCGGGTAGCGGTGTTCGCCCGTCTGCGGATCGCGTCCGGCGCTGACGACGCCGCGCTCCATGGAACGCACGCCGGAATCGAGGTAAAGCTCGGCTGCCAGGGTTTGCGCCGGAAAGTGATCCTGCGGGATGTGCGGGTAGAAGCGTTTGGCGTCGAGGAAGATGGCGTGCCCGCCCACGGGCAGCACCAGGGGGATCTTCCACTCTTGCAATAGCTGGCCCAGGTACCGCACCTGGCCCACGCGGGCCTGAATGTGGTCATCCTGCACCGACTCGTCGATGCCGATGGCCAGGGCCTCCATGTCGCGTCCGGCCATGCCGCCATAGGTATGCAGGCCCTCGTAGATCACGACCATGTTGCGCGCCAGCTCGAAGACGTCCTCGTGGTTCAGGGCCAGCCAACCGCCGATGTTGACCAGGTTGTCTTTCTTGGCGCTCATCCAGGCGCCGTCGGTGTAGCTGCAAAACTCTTTGAGGATTGCGGCGACCGGTTTACCCGCGTAGCCATCCTCGCGCTCCTGGATGAAGAAGCAGTTTTCCACCATGCGCGTGGCGTCGAGATAGATGCGGATGCCGTGATCCTGGCAAAGCTGGCGCAGCGCGCGCACGTTGGCCATGCTCACCGGCTGGCCCCCGGCCATATTCACGGTGCCGGCGAGGCTGACGTACGGTATGTTGTCCGCGCCAACTTCGTCGATTAGCGTTTGCAGCTTCTGCAGATCGACGTTGCCTTTGAAGGGGTGGGTGCTCAATGGGTCGTGGGCCTCGTCTATGATGACGTCCACAAATCTGCCGCCGGCCAGCTCCTGGTGCAGGCGCGTGGTGGTGAAGTACATGTTGCC
>JAICPS010000697.1 GCA_025929715.1 Anaerolineae bacterium
GAGCTGTGCCCTTGCACCAACACCAGGTCGCCGCCGTGCTGCTCGCTGGGCGCGTGCCAGAAATGACCGAACCCGATGTCGTACAGCGTGGCAGCCGACTGGAAGCTGGCGATGTGGCCGCCCAGCTCGGAGGATTCCTTGTTGGCGCGCAAGACGATGGCGAGCGCGTTCCAGCGGATCAGCGAGCGGATCTTGTGCTCGATGGCGCGGTTGCCGGGATGGCGGGGTTCGCGATCGGGTGCGATGGCGTTGAGGTAGGGCGTGGTGCCCGAATAGGGCACCGGCGTGCCCTTGCGGCGGGCTTCGGTGAACAGCTCGTCCAGCAGGAAGTGCGCCCGATCCGGGCCCTCGAACTCCAGCACGGAAGCAAGCGCTTCGCGCCACTCCTGTGTTTCCAACGGATCATTGTCGCTGATCTTGTTCATTGATCTCCCCCCTCGTTATCCCGACCCCTTTTGGATAAAAGGCCGAAAGTTTTTCTGTATCGAGGACCCGCGAAACTACGGGTTCTTGCGGGTTTACTGGCACGAACTGTGCCAGTCTACGCTTGGTCAGCAAGTAAAGGCTAAACTATTAACGGAAAAGTAACTTTCTAATCTTGTTACATCTGTAACATAGATCCCATTCTGATTATCCGCACAAACAGGGCGATTTGCGTCCGGAATCTGGCACAGTTTGATCCTGATCTTCGCTCTGTCTGGCGGCTGTGCCAGATTTTACGTGGAATTGGCTTTCGGCCTCCGGCATGTGCCGGTACTCCATTCGGAAAGAGGAATGAACATGCTTTTCTGCCGGGGCACCCTGTCAAGGAGATCAGACGGGCCGAGTCCCAACGCATCAACGTTATCGCCCGGAACCGCCAAAAGCAGGCCCAATACCTGGAGTGCGGCCGCGCCGCCGGATTCCGGTTGGTTAGAGCTGTTTCCGATCAGGTTTTGACTGCGATTAGACAATTGCGATTAGACAACTCTCAGAGATGCCAAAAGATACGATTTAAGAAAAATAACCCGATTCTCGGGTTTTTTCGGCACGGATGAGGCTGACCCTAAGTTTGTCCATGGGTTCTTTGGGAGGCGACCATGGGCTTGGAAGAAGCGCTCATCCTGCTATACCTGCTGGTCGATGACGCCTACAGGATCGTGACGTTCGGCGGCCGACTGAGGCAACGCGGCCCGGAACCGAAGCTGTCCGACGTCGAGGTCCTGACGATGGAGATCTTCGGTGAACAGCAGGGCCGTCACAATGACGCGGCCATCCACCGGTACTTCGACGGGCATTGGCGGCCCTTCTTTCCGGATCTCGGATCCTACCAAGCCTTCGCCCGACAGTGCGCGGCGTTGTCGCTGATCAAGCAGCGGATCCTGAACCTCGTGTTTCCGGCCAGCGACACCATACACATTCTCGACGGCTTTCCGATCCCGGTCTGTCACGCCTGTCGGGGCCACCGATGCCGGACCTTCCGGGGCGAAGCGGCATGGGGCTACTGCGCGACCAAAAAGGAGCATTTCTATGGCCTGCGTGGCCATCTGGTCATCACTCTGGCGGGCACGGCGGTGGCCTTCACGGTGACCGCGGCCAACGTCGACGAACGCGACGTGGTTCCCAACCTTTACGACAAGATCCGGGGCCTGCTGATCGGCGACAAGGGCTTCATTTCCGGAGACTTGAAGCTGGAGGCGGCGGCCCACGACATCGACCTCCAGACACCGCTGCGCAAGAACATGCCGGACGGCCGTGATCCCGGCGCCGTCGCCCGTCTGATAAGGACCAGGCGCGCCGTGGAAACCGCCATCGGCAAACTCTCGGAGATGTTCGCCGCCCAGACAACTAAGGCGCGGGACCTTCCAGGCTTCGTGAACCGAATGGCCAGAAAGCTCCTCGCCTACAACTTCTCTCTTATGTCTACTCAATCGTGACAGCCCAGAAACCCGAGAATTGGGTGAAGTGACCGGTTCCCTTATCCCGCATCTCGACGCCACTGGAACGGTGATAGGATACATAGCTGCGATTGAGGACGTGACCGACCGCCACCGGGCGCTCGACACTCTGCTTCGGCGGGAGAAGTTTGTAACGTCGCTGTTGGACGCGGCGGTCGATGGCATCCTGACGATCGATGCGCGCGGCGTGATCCAGTCGGTAAACCGCTCCTGCTGCCGCATGTTCGGCTTCGACGAGATCGAACTGGTCGGCGCTCCCATCTCC
>JAICPS010000422.1 GCA_025929715.1 Anaerolineae bacterium
CACGAACCAACTGCTATGCAACAGTTTCATGACGCGATACTGGCCCGGGGCGTACTCGTGTCCCCCGTTGTGCAATAAGGCCACAGCATGGTGATTGCTGATGCGCACTTCCAGCAGCCGTTGGACGGCTAGCAGCGCGAGCCCGATTAGAAAGTGCGTTTTACTGCGACTGTTGCTCAAGGGACAAGCCGGTAGAGCAGCTGAGTCGTCGCGGCCGAGGCCAGGCCGTAAGCAATGTGGGCGCCCCAGCTATGGAGGTGCAGTTCCGGGGGGTAGGCTGTCGGCCCTTTGGCCAATCCTACGAGCGGCATAGCCATTTCGTCACCAAGGAGCCAGAGGGCGGTGCCCAAAGCAGCGCCACCCGTGATATCCAACACACCGGACTGCGTTCGCGCCGCTCCGTAGGCGCCGCTGCTTCCCATGCCAATCAGCCAGTGGATGAGGTAACTCAGCAGGGTCTGGGTTTCCTGCCCGGGCTCTTTGCCGGTAATCTGCTGATAAGCGATCCGGCCGAGGGCGGCGGTCGTGGATTCACCCTGCTTGTAATGCTGCCCTACGAGTGAAACCGAGTCGAGAACGTCCGTATCGGGTACGTCGCTCTCGTCGAAATCCTTGCGCGGATCGCGACCCGTCATTTGCTTTACTTGCTGCCAGTAGGCGCGCATCGTCAGAATGCCAGCAATGCCGCCAATCGCGCCTAAGACCAGCCCTTTCCAATGGTTGCGTTCATTTGAAGCCATCTAAATTTCCTCTTCAATCCTCATAGTGTAGGCTGCCAGCTTGCACGCGAGCACAAGCGGAAAAGTGACCGGGTGGGGCCGCACAGGCAAGCTATGCTACTGTTCGACTCGTCGCTCCTCCACCCACGCTTGCTCCCCGTCCTCACCCTCCGCCGGAATCCAGGCGGTGAAGACGGCGCCCATTTGGCCGCCGTCTCTGTTCGTCACCTCGATGAAACCAGCGTGCCGCTCTACAATTTCGCGGGCTATGGACAGGCCCAGGCCGGTGCCCGGCGTACCGGAGTCGCGGGCGAGGGCGCCGCGGAAGAAGCGGTCAAAGAGATGGGGCAGCTCCTGCGGTCTGATGCCCGGCCCGCTGTCACACACGGCGCAGGTGGCCCAGTCACGGTCATCGCGCCGGGCAGGCGCGGTGCTCACCGTCACGCTGCTGGCGGGCTCCGTATAGTTAAAGGCATTGGTGAGCATGATGCCCACCACCTGTTCCAGCAGGCCGCGGTCGGCGCGCACGTTCAGCGGCTCCGGCCACGGCTTCCACAGTAGCGTCAACCCCTGCTCGGCTGCCAGCGGCCTCCGGTCGAGCACGTACTCTTCTACCAGCTCGTTCAAAGACACCGGTTCCAGCGACACGTCGAGCTGCCCGCGATCCAGGCGCGATAGGCGCAGCAGGTCCTCGATGATCGTGTTCAGCCGCCCAATTTCGCGCTCCTGGCGTTGCAGGTAAACGCCGCTCTTGTGTGGATTGCGCGCCAGCAGGTCGTGGTAGAGGCGCAGACTGGTAATTGGGGTACGCAGCTCGTGTGACACATTGGAGACGAAGGCATCCTTCATGCGGTCTACTTCTTTGAGACGGCTGATGTCGCGCAAGCTACAGACCCCGCCGCGCACCACGCCGTCGTCCATGACGGGCGCCAGGGCGACGTCGGCGTCGAACGTGGCGCCATCCTGGCGCTGCGCCGGTATTTCCAGGCGCGTGCGCTTGCCCCGCTGCAAAACGGAGTACAGCGCCTCGAACATTCGTTCTCCGGCTTCCGGCGACACCAGCGGCGGCAGAGGGCGGCCCAGCACCTCGTGCTCCTGATAACCGAACATTTCGTAGAAAGCTGGATTGGCCGTGCGCACCGAGCCGTCCGTGTGCAGCAAAATAACTGCGTCTGGGCTGTTGGTGAGGATGACACCGACCTGCTCGGTGGTGCGTCGAAGCTCCACCGTGCGCGTGGTCACGGCCTGTTCCAGCGCTTCGTTGTAGCTCTCCAGCTCCTGGTACAGCCGCGCGTTTTTCAGGGCAATGGCCACCTGATCGGCCAGCGCAAGCAGGCGTTCTCCGTGCGCCGCGGTAAAGAAATTCGGGTGCAGGCTATCCAGGTTCAAGAAACCTATCACCTCGCCGCCGCGAGAAATAGGGGCGCCGACGTAGGAGCGGATCCAGGCCGTTTCGGGAATATGCTGCCATTGCGGGTCGCGGTTCGTATGCTCGACCAGGTAGGGGCGGCCCGTCCTGGCCATCGACCTAAAGTTGGCTACGTCTTCGATACAAAAGGTCAACTTCATAACGTCGTCGACGGTGCCCAGGGTCTCATAGTGACCCTGGCAGCGAACCACGTGCACTGCATTGCCGTCCACGAGCATGATATTGGCCCCGTCATGGGGCACCACGCGCCCTACATTTTCCAGGATGCGCTCTAGAACCTGATCGAGATCCAGCGTGCTGTTAAGCACCGTGGCAATCTCGCGCAACGCTTCTAACAACGCCCGCTGCTCCTCCTCAGCTTCTTGCGCCTGCTTGCGCTCGGTGATGTCGATCAGGGTGCCGATGATTGCCGGTCGCCCGTGATAATCCGTGCTGCGCCCTAGCACCTCGCATTCAAATTGCGTACCATCCTTGCGCAGGCCGCGTAGATAGTAATGGGCGGTCTCTGCTTCGCCTGCCAGACGTACTCGAATATTCTCGGCTACCAGCCGCCGATCTTGCGGCGCGGTTAGATCCACAGGGCTAAGGCGGTCGACGATTTCATCCTGCGAGTAGCGAAAAAGTTCTGCCAGGGCAGGGTTTACGTAGCGAAAGAGGCTGTCCTGAACGATATAGACCCCCACAAGGGCTTTCTCGCTCAAGGTGCGAAAGCGCGTCTCGCTTTCGCGCAAAACGGCTTCCTGCTCGGCCTGCACGCGCCGCTGCTGGTAGGCGCTGAGCAGTAGCATTCCGGCGGTCAGCGCGTAAAAGGAGAGCGGTCCCAGAAAGGCCAACGGATCGCCGGCGCCGATCATCGCCAATGTCAGAACCGTGAGCGTAGCTGCAGCCAGAACTGAGGCCGCACGCAGCGAGAGTAGCACGCTACCCAACAGTAGGGGGATGACAAGGTTAGCCAGCAGCAATGGTTGCGAGCTAGGGTCCAGGGCCGTGATCAGGATCAGCGCCGTGAGCGCATAGGTAGAAAGGATGGCCGCTATATGATAGTAGGCCGTCCGGCTGAGCACAAAAAGGAATAAAAAGACGATCGCCGTACCCGCGCCGGCGGCAAGTAGTTCGTTGCGGACACTGGGCGACGACAGCGCAATGGCTGCTGACTGCAATAGAAGTCCTGCCAGGAGGAAAAATAGCAGCAGTGCAGACAGAAACCGCGCCTGCCGGCGTTCAGGCGGCGGCAGCGCTGCGCTTGGTTCGGTAAGGCGCGCCCACATAACTATCAGCTTCTTCATCGTTCGCTCGTCAATCTTCTCACGCCTAGCTGCGACTATAGCCGCCTGGCTGCGCTCCGTAACTAGCGCTCAAGTCCTACCGTCATTTATGAGTTGTCGATCAGATCATATTTCAGCGCCACCCGAGCGGCAGCCGTGCGTGTGGAAACGTCCAATTTACCGTAGATGCTGCGCAGATGGTTTTTCACCGTGTGCGGGCTGATGTCCAGACGCCTGCCGATTTCGATATTGCTATAGCCGTGCACCACCAGCTCTAGCACTTCGGTCTCTCTCCCGGTTAGCGCCTGCAATGATGGTGCGGGATGGCGCATCGCTTCTACGAGCACGCGGTTTGCCTCTGGATCGATGGTAAACTCCCCGCGGCTGGCGGCGCGAACGGCGGCGGCCAATTCGCTGGCATTGACGTTCTTGAGCAAATAACCTACGGCGCCCGCTTCCAATACTCCGCGCACGAGCTGGTCGTCCGTGAAGCTGGTCAGCGCAAGCACTTGCGCGCCTTCACATTCGCGCCTGATCGTGCGAGTAGCCTCCAGGCCGTCCATGCCGGGCATCATCAGGTCCATCAAGATGACGTCTGGCTGCAATTCGTGGCATACACGCACGGCGTCTTCACCGTTTTCTGCCTCGCCGACGACCCGCAGGTCGGCAAATGGTTCCAATAATGCTCCCAAGCCTTCACGAATGACGAGGTGATCGTCGACGATCATAATGCGTACAACCTGATTGTCTGCCATCGACCCGCTCCTCTGTTTTCAGTTCTCAAATAGGGCTTGTTGCTCACTGCTTCGCCGAGCTATGTTGTCGATCACACATTGTAGCGACGTTTCTCGTGCGGCGCGAATGGGCTAATGGTCGGTTCAGTAACGACCGTCATATTCCTAATGCTGTGGGAATACCCGTTAGCCTGCCGCACCCATCTTTGTTAAACTATTGACTGGCTGAAGTTCCACGCAGTAC
>JAICPS010000355.1 GCA_025929715.1 Anaerolineae bacterium
CCTAGCGCGAGCGCCAGATGGCTGTCCACGAAGCCGGCCTGGAATTCGGCGAAAGAGTCTGGCAGCACGGCGGGCACTCCTTCGCGGCGGCGGTGGAAGCGCTGGCGCAGGATGCCGGGCGCCATGATCACGCCAAAATAGTATGCGACCATGCGCAGCCCTTCGATCCAGCCCTGCGAGGCAGGGGCGCCCTGCTTCGCAGGTCCTGCCTGCACGCCCTGGTGTTCCGCCTCAGGCGGCAGCACAAAGCGCGAAAGGTGTATCAGGCGGAGCACGAAGGCGAAAAAGAAGGCGGTGACCCACACGAAGGCGCCGGGCAGCCCGAGCCGCGCGCCATTATCGCCGCGCAGCAGCACGGCGATGATGGCGAGAACGAGGGCGGTTGCCAGCAAATGTAGCAGGCCGGGGCGCCAGCGCTCCTCGACGACGACTTCTTCTCTGCGGGTCCTACGTACGCGACGTTTCACGCTCTTAAGCTCATTTGGTTCTCGGCACTACGAACCAGTAACCGGAGAAGAGATCCGCGCACCAAACAACGGCAAGATTACACGGAGTTTCACAGAGTTTTTACACAGAGATACACAGAGGGCTTCCTCTCCGTGGATCTCCGTGTCGAACTCAGTGGATCTCTGTGTCATTTCTGTTCTCGGTTGGCAGATCGTTCATAGATTCCAGGTCTACGTTACATTGACCGGTGCGCGATTTCTGGTATAATACGACCTTGCCTTACGGGCGGTTAGCTCAGTTGGTTAGAGCGCTACGTTGACATCGTAGAGGTCACAAGTTCGAGTCTTGTACCGCCCACTAAGTAAGTTTGCAAGTGCCAGGCACCTCTGAGGTGACCGGCACTTTTTATATGTGTATCGGGTCACCTTCCACACCGTGGGCGGCTTCCATGATTACTTCGCTGAGGGTGGGGTGCGAATGGACGTTGCGGGCGATTTCTTCGGCTGTCAGCTCGTTCATGCGCGCCAGCGTCAGCTCGGGCAGCAGTTCTGTGACGTCCGGGCCGACCATGTGCGCGCCGAGAATCTCGCCGTAGCGCGCGTCTGAGACGATTTTAATGAATCCGTCGCGCTCGCCCAGACCCAGTGCCTTGCCGTTGGGCTGGAAGGGAAATTTGCCCACGTTGATCTCGAAACCCATCTCTTTGGCCTGCTCTTCAGTGTAGCCAAAGCTGGCAACCTGTGGCACGCAGTAGGTGCAGCGCGGCAGCATGCGGTATTCCAGCTCGATGGTCGGATGCCCGGCGATTGTTTCGGCGGCGATGAGGCCCATCGCCGAGCCGATGTGCGCCAGCATCAGGTTTTCGGGCGCGACGACGTCGCCAATGGCGTAGATGTTGGAAACGCTGGTGCGCATGCCGCCGTCGACGGCGATGCCGCCCCAGTCGTTGCGCTCGAGCGCCAGCTCGCCGTTCAGGCCGATGTTATCGACGTTGGGCCGGAAGCCCACTGCGACGAGCACCTGGTCTACCTCCAGGCTATCGCCGTTTTTCAGGGTCACTTTTACAGTATCGTCTTCGGCGTTAACTTTTTCTACGGTCATGTTGGTGTGGAACTTGATCCCAAGCTTGCGGTAGGCTTTTTCGATCACGGCGCTGACTTCGGGATCTTCGTTGGGCAGCAAGCGCGGCAGCATCTCCACGATGGTGACTTCCACGCCATAATTGGCCCACACGTAGGCAAACTCGATGCCGATGGGGCCGGCGCCGATGATCACGGCGCGATCGGGCACGGTCTCAGACATGATTGCTTCGAGGTACGTGACGACCTTTTCGCCGTCTATCTCGACGCCGGGGATGCTGCGCGCGCTGGCGCCTGTCGCCAGGATGACGTTGTCGGCGGTCAATTCTTGTTCTTCGCCGCTGTTGAGGGCCACGCGCATGGTGTTCGGGCCGGTCATGCTGCCGGTCCCTTCGTAGACGTCAATCTCGTTCTTCTTCATCAGGAAACCCACACCCTTGACCAGCCGCTCGGAGACCTGGCGGCTGCGCTTGAAAGCTTCGCCGTAGTCGAGTTGCAAGTTTTCGAAGCTGAAGCCGAATTCCTTGCCGCGATGCTGGAGGGTATGGGCAATTTCTGCGTTTTTCAAGAGCGCCTTGGATGGGATGCAGCCCACGTTGAGACAGACGCCGCCCAGGCTTTCTTTCTCGACGATGGCGGTCTTCAGGCCAAGCTGCGCGGCGCGAATGGCAGCCACGTACCCCGCCGGCCCCGAACCTAAAACGATGAGCTGGTATTGGTTTGCCATGTGTTACTCCGTGGTGTGATGACTAGAGAACTAGAGACTGGAGATTGTCCGACCTTCGTTCGGCGAGATTAGAGAATTTGCTCGCGTCTCTATGTGGCTAATCGCCAGGGAATGGTTTGAAAAGTTATGTAGATTATAACCGTATCAGGTGAAAGTAGCGAAATGCGTAGAACGAGTTTGCTACTCGTTTCGGGCGAGCGATTTACAAAATCGCTGCACGTAGGCCCAAAAGCCGTTATAATTCCGCGAGATGACTGGATTTCCAACGTGGACGTTATGGGGCATGGGTCTGGCGGCGTTGGGTGCGCTGCTATTTGTTTTGCTGGCCCTCATCGGACAATCGCCGCGGCTGATGCGGCGGTTGGGCCTGGACGTATACCGGCTGGACCTGCGCGTGCGCGCCTTTACTGGTTATGCTTTTGCCTGCATGCTGCTGATCGGCGGGTTCTTTATTGCCGGGGTGCCGCTAGGAGAAGCAGAATTCGAACCGGTGGCCGAGGCCGGCGACGGAACCGGGCTCGACGGAGAGCCGGCGTCTACGGGCGAGCTGCCGGGAATCGGTAACGGCGAGACGCTGACGACGACGCTGCCGGCAAATGGGGCGATGCCCTTTGCGACGCAGACGGAGGAGCGCCCGGCTACGGGCGCGATGGGCGGCGGCGCCATGAGTGGCGTGCCCACGCGCGCGGGCGCCACAGTGACGGCGACGGTGGCGGCGCTGGCAACTCCAGGGTCCGGCGATAATGGAAATGGCGGCGGCGAGGTGGTGACGCCGAATATTCCCACGCCGACGATAGACGGCGGGACGGCCCTCACCGGCACGGTGGCGGCGACGGCAACGGGCACACCCACACCGGTGAGCACCGACACGCCGACGCCCACGCCGACAAACAGCCCGACGCCCACGCCGAGCAACACGCCGACGATAACACCGAGCCCGACGCCGACGCCGACGCCCACCCAGACGCCAACGCCCATAGTGGGAGAAACCGCGGTACTCGACACGGATGGGGCCAACGTCTGGCTACTACGCTCGCCGGGCGGGCAGCAGATGGAGCTGATCGGCCACGGGACGATAGTCATCCTGCTTGACCGGCACGCGAATCAAGGTGGGGTGCTGTGGCGGGAGATAATGACGGTGCAAGGGGTCAGCGGGTGGGTGCAGGCCGCGTATTTGGAGGAGGGGACGTAGAGCGATTTTGTACTTCGCTCGGGAAACGATTTACAAAATCGTTTTACGTGTTTGCCAGATACCGCTCCAATGCATCGAGCGTCGCCGGCAGGGTGCGCGGGGGTTTGGCCTGGGCAACGGCGGCGTCGGGATCTTTGAGGCCGTGGCCGGTGAGGACGCAGACGGCGGTTTTGTCTGTGGGGTCGATTTCGCCGCAATCGATTTGCTGTTTGAGGGCGGCGAGGCCGGTGGCGGAGGCGGGCTCTACGAAAATGCCCTCTTTAGCCGCCAGCATACGCCAGCTTGCCAGGATGTGCTCATCGTCCACGGCGGTGATGATGCCGCCGGACTCGTCCAGCGCGTCGAGGGCTTCGCGCCAGCGGGCAGGGTTTCCGATGCGGATGGCGGTGGCTATGGTCTCGGGGTGGGCCACGACCTCGCCCTGGACGATGGGCGCCGCGCCGCTGGCCTGCCCGCCCAAGAGGCGGGGCAGACCGGTGCCGGTGTGCTCGTCGTACTCGCGGAAGCCCATCCAGCAGGCGGTGATGTTGCCGGCGTTGCCGACGGGCAGGCAGTGCCAGTCGGGCGCCGCGCCGCCCAACTGGTCGCAAATCTCAAACGCGGCGGTCTTTTGCCCTTGCAGGCGCCAGGGGTTGATGGAATTGACCAGCGAGATGGGGTGACGGGCGATTGCATCGCGATCGACAATGGTGCGGACCATGTCCAGCCCGTCGTCGAAAGAGCCGTCAATGGCGATGACCTCTGCGCCGTAGGCGAGGCAGGCGGCGAGCTTGCCGAGCGCGATCTTGCCCTCGGGCACGAGCACCAGGCAGCGGATGCCGGCGCGGGCGGCGTAGGCGGCGGCGCTGGCGGCCGTGTTGCCGGTGCTGGCGCAGATGATGGCGTGCGCGCCGTCACGCACGGCTTGGGTGACCGCGGCGGTCATGCCGCGATCCTTGAAAGAGCCGGTGGGGTTGAGGCCTTCGTACTTGAGGAAAAGGCGCAGCCCGCTGCCCGGCGCGATAGCCTCGGCCAGGCGGCCGGCGCGAATGAGCGGCGTGTTGCCCTCGTTGAGGGTGACGACCTCGGTGCTGGCGGAAAAAGGCAGATAGTTTTCGTAGGCGCGAATGACGCCGGGCCAGCTATTAGCCACCTGGAATAATCAGCGACTGTCCGGCGTAAATAATGTATGGCGGGGCCAGGTTGTTGGCCTCGGCGATGTCCGGCCAGGAGACGCCGTATTGCTGTGAGATGATGAACAGGGTTTCGCCCTGCTGCACCACGTGGGTGACCTGTGGCGCGGCGGTGGCGGTTGCGCCGGTGGGCGGGATGCGTATCTGCTGCCCGACCTCGAGGTCGTTGGGGTTGGCGATGTTGTTGTATTCGGCCAGTACGGTCCAGGAGACGCCGTATTGGAGGCCGATGCGGTATAGATTTTCTCCGGCCTGGACCACGTGTATTTGCTCGCCGGTTGTACTTTCGCCTGTTGCGGTGGCCGTCGCTTCGCTTACAGGCGTGGCTTCGGCGGTCACAGTGGCTTCGGTCGTCGGGGTAGCTTCCTGCGTGGCTGTCGCTTCGCTTGCAGGAGTCGGCTCGTCCGTCGGTCGTGGCGATTCGTCGTCCGGTGTGGCGGTGGCGGCCCCTGCCGTGGTGGCCTGTTTTGTGGCCGCCGCCTCGGTGGCCAGTGGTTCTGTCGCCGTAGCGTCGCTTACAGGTGTTGCTTC
>JAICPS010000158.1 GCA_025929715.1 Anaerolineae bacterium
ATGGAAGGACTGCCTGGCGCGTCGGGTACCGTCGCCAGCCGGCTCGCCACGCACCCTGGCGAACCCGGCGTCTTTTACGCCGCCAACAACCACGGCCTGTTTCGCTCGCAGGACGGCCGAATGAGTTGGAAAGCGCTCGGGATCACGTGGCCGGAGGGCGTTTTCCGCCATGGTGTGTCCGCTCTAGCAGCCTTCACCGGGTAGCTGCTGCCACCTGTCAACGGTGGTCGGTCTCCATCATATTCAGCAGCCTGGTCGTTGTGTTCCAGTTGCGGATGGTCATGCTCTGGTAACTTGGAATGGAAGCGATACGATTCAGACGGCTTTGGGTCGCTCTGCTGGTGAGCCTCGCAAAATACAGCACGCCATTCCCGGCAATGGCCTGGTCAACGCCCTCTTTCGTGGTAATCGACGCCATTGCCTCGGCAGCCGTGAGCGGTTCTTTAAGAAAAACGACGTCGTAGCGGTAGGCGGCGGGATCCGCGCCAAAACCCTGTGGCGCCTGCGTGACGATGTGCTTCAGTTCGTCTTCCGATCGCACCACCACGAGCAATTCATAGTTAAACGTTGTGGACAGGGCATCTTCGATCACGACTGTCAGCCTGGCCTGATCCGGCTCCTCTGTCCTAATTAGCACGTTGCCACTCTGGATGTAGGTGCGCACATCCTTGAAGCCCAGCACTTCGAAACAAACCTTCAAGTCAGCCATCTTGATAATGTTTTTGCCGCCGACATTGATGCCGCGCAGTAAGGCTACATACTGATTCATGTCAACGAGCGCCGGCGAGGAAACCGAGAACCATTTCAACGTGTCCATTCTGCATTTTGGGTTTCCTCGTCACTTCATTCTTTGCCACGATTATCCTCGTGATCTCGCCTCCAGCCGCCTGTTTATGGGCCGGCCTATCCGGTGAAAAAGTGAGGTAGATTTGAGATTAACAATTGCGATACTGGCAAGAATCAATATCGCGCCAACGATCAGACGCAAGTCCACCAGCTCGTCCAGAAAAATGGCACCCAACACCAAACCAACTGCCGGAATAACATAGGTGACCATGGATGTCCGCGCGGCGCCAAGGGCCGCGATTAAAGAGTAGAAAATTAGATAGGCAGCGAAGGTGTTCAGAAAACCCAGCGCCAGAACCGCGCCGAGAACCCTTGGCGTAAGCTGGCTAAACGCGATGGGAGAGCCGCCGGCAATCGCTGGCGCCCCGTAGGCAATGACGCCGCTGGTGATTGCCGCAACCGTCAATGCCCCTGCCGCGGTTACAATGGGTTCCATCCGATTTTGCATCGCTTTCCGTCCATAGACGCCGCCCAGCGCATAGCAGAACGATGCAGCCATGATCGCCACCTGCCCAAGCAGGTGCCAGGTCGAGCCTGTCCCACCTACCTCCGGCCCGCTACTGCGACCGGCAAGCACGACCACGCCGAGAAATCCGATCAGCAAGGCCACAAGCTTACGGAGCGTAATCCGTTCGTCGGCCAGGGTGAAATGAGCTACAACCAGCGTAAAAAGGGCTGCGGTTCCCTGCAACACGCTGGCAAGACCGCTTTCTATATGGATTTCGCCCCAGGTGATGAGCGCAAACGGCACGACCGTGTTGACGATTCCCAGAAAGAGCAAATCGCCAATGCTTCGCCTATCCATGGGCAGCCGTTTGCCACGCAAGTAAACCACGATGTTCAAGCCAATCGCGGCAATGCCAGTTCGGATAAAGACCAGTTGAAACGGCGGTAGTTGTTCGACGCCGATGCGGATAAACAGGAAAGAGGAACCCCAGATAAAAGATAATATCCAGAAGCCCAGCCAGGCTCGTTTAGTGGTCACAAATAACTCCAGGGCGATCTATTCATCGTACGCAAAGAAAATCGGCCGCAGATAGACGCCGATAAACGCTTATATTTGGTTCTGTCCTAAGAAAATCTCCGGCGCGCGCAGCGATTTTACTGATTATTCCGGTGATTGCCAGCGCCGACCGTTTAACGGTAACGAATCTCGGTCACTCCTGAATTCTAGTCGATAGCAGAGCAGGCCAACGCACCGTAAACACACCCCCTGCCCCACTCCTTTGCTATGTGCAGAAACGGCGCCGCCGTGGGCCTCGACAATGGCGCGCACGATAGCTAGCCCCAGGCCGGCGCCGCCGCTATCGCGACTGCGCGAGCGATCGGTGCGGTAGAAAGGTCAAAGACGTGCTCCAGGTGTTCGGGCTCGATGCCGCTGCCGTCGTCGCCAATGAGGACTTCGACCGGGTCGCCTGCTGCTGCGCCGCGACCCTTACCGCTACTGTTATGATGCTCCCGGCGGCGTGTGACGCAGCGCGTTGGCCAACAAGTTTTGCACAGCATTTTCCCACCGGCGATCACGGCAATGCGCGTCGCCAGCCGCTCCACGACCTCTAAAATGTGTGACGAGAAGAAGATGGTCGCGCCCCACGTGCGCAGCTGCTGTAGCACGGCGCGAATGGCCCGGCCGGAAATGGTATCGATGCCCTCAAAAGGCTCGTCGAGGAAGAGAACGCGCGGGGAGTGGATGATTGCCGCGCCCAGCGCCGTCTTCTTGCGCATGCCCGTCTGGTAATCGACGATCAGCTTGTCGGCGTCCTTTTCCAGGTCCATTCTCATTCGTACATTCACCCCGAAGACCAGATTGTACTTCATATCTTGATTATTCTAATTCACTGTCACGTAAAAACGTGCTACACTTATTTCGTGGAGGTATCTATGGAAAAGCAAAATGTAACGTTATCGATATCCAAAGAGATCTTAAAGAAGGCCAAAATTCTGGCAATCGAGCAGGAAACTTCCCTGTCCGGACTGATGACCCGCGCCTTGACGGAAATTGTCGACCGCCACGAGCAATATACATCGGCCAGAACAGCTCAGCTTGCCTTGCTAGAAGAAGGGTTCGATCTCGGTACGGGTGGACAAATAACGTGGGACCGCGAGACGCTCCATGAGCGCTGAAACGCCTCACTCGGGGTTGGAAAGACAATTTCTGGACACCAATATTCTGGTGTACGCGTATGATCTCTCGGCCGGCATTCGTCACGACCGAGCCCGCGCTTTATTAAAGGAGTTATGGACGCACAGGAATGGTTGTCTAAGTGTTCAGGTCTTGCAAGAGTTCCACGTGACTATAACCCACAAAGTGCCTTACCCCATCTCGAGTCAAGAATCGTCGCAGGTGATCCGCGACCTCAGCACCTGGCGGCTGCATGCGCCTGACGCCGAAGACGTGCTGGCAGCAATTGAGTTACAAGAACGCTTTCAAACCTCGTTCTGGGACGCGATGATAATCTACAGTGCGACTCAACTTGACTGTCCCATAGTGTGGTCTGAAGACCTCCAAAGTGGTCAGCGTTTCACCAGCCGGCGCGGCGCCACGCAGATCCGAAATCCGTTCGTCTGATACGTCAATGGAAGCCTGATTCCAATTGACGAAGCAAAAAGAATTTGGGCGGCGAACACAATTTGTGCCATAATCCCGGCAGTTCTCAAAAGCCTTCGGGAGATCGACACAACTTTGAACCATCGTATCAAGCATCACTACCGCATCCTACTGACTTTGATTCTCCTCGCAACAGGATTTCTGGCGCTGGCGCCTGCAGTTGACGCCGCCGGTTGTCTATCTTTGCCTCGCCTGGATCTGTCCCCCTGCAAATCGATCCGCGGCGCTTCCACCGCTTCCAGTGAGCCCTTTACGGTGCCAGAAATCCCAGCGGACAGCTTCCTCCCCGAGGCGACCTATGGCTGGGTCGAAGATTATGCTTACTTCTTCGACCGGCCTGGGCCCGGCGCCACGCCCGCGCGCACCGCTCGCAGCGGCGTCTTTTACGGGCAGGCTGTGGCGACGGTAACCGACGAAAACGGCAAAGTGTGGCACAAGGTATGGGGCGATTGGCTGCCCGAACGTTACTACCACCAGGTTGAGGCATCCCAGTTCATGGGCATCGAAGCTAACCGCCAGCCGGAGCGCCCCTTTGGCTGGGTTCTACGCGCCACGACGCCCAGTCCAGCGCCCGCCGCCGATCCACTCCCTGGAACTCAGGAGCTGGCGCGCTATGATTTCGTGCAGATGGTCCAGTGGCAGCGCGGCGCCGACGGCAACACATGGTACGAGGTTGGACCAGGGCAGTGGGTACGCTACGACACCGTGGCGCTCAACACTGTGCGCGACCGGCCCGCCGCTGTTGGCGCGCAAGAATACTGGGTAGACGTCGATCTCCTTCAGCAGACATTCGCCGCCTACGAAGGCGACCGCCTGGTTTACGCCGGGCTCATCTCCAGCGGATTGCCCCGTTGGCAGACGCGCACCGGGCTCAACCAGGTTTGGGAACGTCGTGAAGTCTCACTCATGGAAGGCGGCGTGCAGGGCGATGACTATTACTACATCGACGACGTTGCCCACACCCTCTACTTCGACGACGAAACCGCCCTGCACGGCGCTTTCTGGCACGACGATTTCGGACGCCCCAAAAGCCACGGCTGTGTCAACATGGCGCCCTACACCGCCGAGTGGGTCTTCAACTGGTCGAAACGAGCTCCCAATGATCTCTGGGTCCGGGTCCACTACGCGGACTACGAAGATATCTTGCGGTAAGGGACGCGCTTGCCCTTTCTCTTGACGCCTATTGCTTTTCCACCTGGTTTAAAGAGAACCCTCCTTCATTTCAAACCGATCCGCGTGCGAAAATAGATAGCCCCAGCCATCCACTTCGGGGGCGGGAAGACCGAGGGCGCTGAGGATGGTGGTGATGTTGGTGCGGTGCTCGATGCCGTGGTTGATGGCCTGCATGAAGAGCAGCCGCGCCTGGTAGTCGATGTACTGGCCGTCCTCCTCCTCATGCACCATTTGGGTGGGTGGGATGCGCCGGGCGGCGTCGAGGAGAGCGGCGCCCACCTGCTTGGCGAAGGCTGAGAGCTCGGCCACGGTCGGCCCGTCTTGCCATTTGAACGGCGGTTGAGGGGGTTCGCCGGTCATCCGGCCCACGTAATCTGCTTCAGCGTGAATGATGTGTCCCAGGGTAGCGTGGATGCTTCCATAGGCGCCGGGCGCAGAAGCGGCGAGCTGGTCGGCGCTGAGGCCTTGGCAAGCGGCGAGAATTTGCTTGTTCGCCCAGTTGTTGTAGGCGATCAGTTCGACGAGGGTGCTTTCGGGAACTGTCATTTCACTAAGTCCTTCTGTCTAAAGACAATAACAAATCAATGGGTCGCAAAGTTGTGCCATTATAGAAATTCTGTTCTATCCCTGCAAAGTACTGGCCGGCTATCTTCGTGTCAGTACAGATAAACACGATATAGTCCTTATCGTTTATCGTAATGTTAGAAGGACCCGACATGACACAAGACACTCACGACGTCGTCGCACACTGGCAGAGAGTACAGACCATTCTGCGCGGCTATCGCCAGGCCCAGGTTCTGATCACCGCAGCACAGCTAGGGGTATTTCGAGAGCTATCCACCGGCCCTCTGAGCGCCCCCGCTCTAGCAGTTAGAATCGATGCAGAGCCATCTGGCGTCCGCCGCCTCCTGAACGCGGCCGTAGCCATGGGTCTGCTGGCGCAAGATGGCGAACGATACGCGAACGCGCCTCTGGCGGAAGCATGCCTCGCTCAGGAGCAAGGTCGCTTCTACCTGGGCAGCTTGGTGTCCCGTGAAGGAGCCTTTTACCGGCGCTGGAGCCACCTGCCGCTCGCCGTGCGCAGCGGCAAGCAGCCTGAAGCAACCTTACAAGACGAAGAGAGCGCGTTGTGGGTCCGTGATTTCGAGCTGGCCCTGCTCGACCTCGCCCGCGCCGCCGCTCCTGCCATCGCCGAAGTGCTGCCTGTACCGGCCGATCGTCCGGCGCGTGTGCTGGACGTGGGGGGCGGGCATGGCGGCTACAGCATAGCGCTGGCGCGTCGCTACCCCAACGTCGAGGCAACCGTGTTCGAGCTACCGGCGGCCGCCGAGATCGCGCGTGAGATAATCGCTGCGGAGGGTATGAGCGAGCGTGTCGCCGTATACACTGCCGATTTCCAGCAGGAAGCGTTAGGCAGCGACTACGATCTGGTGCTTCTCTTTGGCGTGCTGGGCAGCGAAAGCAGCGAAGGCAGGCAGGCGCTGCTGGATAAGGTGCACGACGCCCTCGCTCCTGGCGGCTCCATCGCCATCCGTGGCTTCGCCGATAATGAACAACCGGACGGTCTGGATGAAGCGCTCTTTTCGCTGCACCTGCTGTTATCCACCGCCGCAGGCGACTCCCCCACCCTCGACGACCTTCATCAAGGTTTGATCACTGCAGGCTTTGTGCAACCCCGGCTCATACCTTTGCCCGATTGGATCGGTTCGACGCTCCTTGTGGCGGACAAGCCGCAATGAACTAACGTTTCCCCATGACCAGCTCCGCCTCCGGAAACGGCGGCAGCGCTTCTCCGCTCCTGCGCGACCACTCATAAAGCTGCCGGTAAATCTCGTCCGCCTGCCGCTCATCCCCATCCTCTCGCAGCAAGCGCGCCCGCCCGGCGTTCACGCCATAGACAAACCAGTTCACGCCGCCATCCGCCAGCACCGGCGACTGCGGCGCGTCCAGCTTTTCCAGCTCCTCCAACGGCGACGGCCGCGTCTGCAACGCCTCTAGCCGCTTCGCCGTCTCCGCCCGCGCCCAGGCCACCAGGGCGCTCACCTCATCCTCAAACGGCTTGCCCTGAACGCGATTCAGCAATTCGGGTAAATCACGCTCGCTCAGCTCGCGATAGCGCACGCGACGGACACCATCAAAACCCTTTTCTGTGTTGATTCCTTCCTCCAGAAAATGACGTCCCTGCCCCAAGTTGCCCGCGGCCAGGTAAGACAGGCCCAGATTGACGGCAATATACACAAACTCTTCCTCGGGTCGTTGCAGCAGCGCGGTGTTGCGCCTGATCGCCTCTTCATAGTTGCCAACTTCATAGGCAGCCCAGGCAAAGAAACCCTGGTTAAAGGAATCCTCATTGCGCGCCTCCCAGATATCCTCATAAATCTGGCGTGCAGCGTCTTTTTGGTCCGCGATTTGCAGGCAATCGGCCAGCACGTCATAAATCCAGACGGTGTCGCTATTTACCGGAAGATTTGCTAGCGCGTCTTGCAGAATAGCCAGCGCCGTCTCGAACTGCCCGTCCTGATAGTAAGCATAAGCCTCAACGCCCCGCGCCCAATAATTGTCATCTTCGCGCCGGCTTTCGACCAGCTTGATCGAATCCTCGAAAGAGCCCGCAAGAGCGAAAACGGCCGACGCCTCTTCCTGGGCGGGCAGCGCGTCCGGCCCGAATTCTAGCGCCCGGCGCGCTGCGTGCAGCGCGTTCGCTTCTATTTGAATATAGCGATAATAGCGCCCCAGATAGGCCCAGGCATAAGCGTCGCCCGGCCTCAGCAGCAGTGCCCGTTCCAGATAGACCACAGCTTCCCACCAGAGCTGCCACGGCTCGTCCGGCTCCCGGCGCGCAATTTCGTCCAGCAGCAGTGCTCGCGTCGTGTAAACCCACGCATCGCTTGCGGTGGGCAGCCCCACCCGCGTCGCCGCCTCCCACACCTCGCGGCTGCGCTCCAACATGCGCTTCTGCTCGCCCGCAACGCGCCGGCGCTCGGCGTCCGTCGTCTCCGGTTTTTCCAGCGAGAACATCTGCATGCGCAGCGCGTCGGAGAGATGCCAGCCGGCCTGTTGGTGATCCGGCTGCAGGCTGAGCGCCAGTTCGAACAGATCCACGGCCGCGCCAAACTCCCACTGCCATGCGCGGCGCTGCCCGGCGTGGAAATAGGCCGCGGCCTGCTCACCCGGCGGGCGATCCAATTCCTGCAGCAGGGCTCCCTGCAGCTCGTAGGCCGCGACCTCCTGTTCGTCGCCGAGACCCAGCTCCAGCGCCTCGTTGACCTCCTCCAGCGCTTTCTCCGGCTGCTGTTCCCGCTGCCACAATCGCGCCAGGTACAGGAAGCCATCCGCCTCGCCATCGAATGGCGCCTCTTCGACCAGCAGATTGTACGTCTCTTCCATTTCTGCCGGATGCGCCCGGCCGTAGAGCTGCAGCAGGCGAACGGCCTGCTCCCACTCCGGCGGATCGCGGTGCAGCAAGGCGCGCGCTTTAATTAGCATCGCTGTGTCGTGGCGCGGGTCATTTTCCAGAGCGGCGTCGGCCGCAGCCAGCGCTTCTTCAAAGCGCGACATTTCGATGTACGCTTCGGCGCGCACGGCGTGGGCATCGGCCAGATGCGGATCCGCTTCCAGCGCGTGGGCGGCATGCTTGAGCGCGTAATCGGGCTGTTGCAGCGCCAGATAAGCTTCACCCAGCACGGTATGGAAGGCGGCGTTATTCTCGTCGCCACGCTGTTTCAGCCCGATTTCGGCCACCCCCTGCGCTCTCTCCGGCTGCTTCAATGCCAGCAAAACTTTTGCCAGCTTCAGGCGCACCGGCGCCTGCCGTCCGCTTTCGGGCGCGGCGTCGGCCATCGCGACGGCCTGTTCCAGGAAGTTAATCGCGCCCTGCATGTCTCCCAGCTCATAAAGGGCGTGTCCCAGCCCTTCTGCGCTGTAGACGTCGGGATGTAGCTCCTGCGCCCGCTTGTAGAAGTAGTGAGCTTGTTTGTATCCTACCATTTTTCCCTGGTAGAGATGTGTACGTGCCAGGAACGCACTAATAGCAGCGCGGTCCATGCCGTCCAGGCCCCTCTTATCCAACAGCGGTTCCAGGCTGCCGGACAGGTGGGGCAGCAATGAGTTCGCGCGCGCGGGCGTCAGCCAGCGGTGGGCTTCCGGCAATATTTCTCCAGCTCGCTGCGGCGCCAGGCGCACCGCCTCCACCAGCAGGTTTAGCCCTTCGTCGGCCTGCCCCTGCCGCAGGCGCACGCGCGCCAGGTGCAGGTAGAGCTCGGCGCTGTTCGGGTGCTCGCGTATGGCGTCGCGGAACGCCTGCGCCGCCTCGCCATAGCGCCGCTGCGCCCCGGCCTCGTCACCCGTAGCCCTGTGTTCGTCGCCCAGCTTCGCCAGCGTGTGGCCCAATTCACACAGGATCAGCGCCACCTCGCGATAGTGCCCTG
>JAICPS010000296.1 GCA_025929715.1 Anaerolineae bacterium
GCGCTGCTCGTACTTCTTCAGCGTGTAATAGAGGAAATTCTCACGGCTGCTGGGCACGTTCCGTTCCAAAATGTCGCCGTACTCCTGCTGCAATAAGAGCGAGCCTTCGGTCTTAATGTAATCGACCAGTTTTTCCTCGCGCTGCAGAGCGAAGCCACTGAGTAAATTGGCCACGCTGTGGGTATTGCTCGATATAAAGTAGACGGGCCGATCTTCGAACTGCACCTCAGGCACGGCGCGGGCGACGTTTTGCCACCATCGGCGCGTCGCGCGACGGTACTCGGCAAGGGAACCGCTGAGAAGACGCACCGAGATGTTGATTTTTCGCTCGGCAATCTCCAATAGATTGGCCGCCAGATCCTGGCCCCAAATGCGCCGCAGCCGGTCGAGATCGTCAGCTGGAATGCCACTAATCTCGCTCAAATTCTCCAGGGCCCGCGGGTCAAATTGGCCGCCCGTCTGTTCCCGTAGCAGGGCGACTGTTTGACGACGGTTCAGCAGCCCGTGTAGTTTCTGCCGTTCGATCTGGAACGCCGTCAGCGTTGGCAGCAGGTCGTCTATGTCCGACCCGCTGGCAATGTAGACGGCGATCGTTTCTTCACCATCATAAAAATAGCGCCGGCGGCGCGCTGGCGCGCTGACGCGCTGCCAGGATTCGACGCCGGGGAATCCATGATTGGCAAAGACGGCCTCAGATTGGCCCATGACCACCAGGCGGACGCTGGAAATACACTGGGTAGGCAGGCGCAAGATAGCGTAAATGAACGCCGCCATATCGGGAATTGGCTCGGCGGCGGCGACGTGCAGGGCAGAGTTGATGCGAGTATGAGCCTCGGCGAGGGTCCGGATTTCGACCTCGCTCGTGCTGCGCAACAACGAGTAGTAAGTGCGAACATACAGCGCGATCTCGTCGTTCGCGCTGCTGGGTACCGTTCTTTCCATCTAATTCCTACTCTTCGCCGTCCGCCGGCGTCGGAGATGGTTGAGGTTCGTCCGGATCTACCGCTTCGTCTTCTTGTTGCTGAAACGGATCGTCGTCCACCGGTTGCTCATCCCCCTCGGCGTCGGCCGGTGGCGGAGGCGAGAGGTTGGCAAAGTCGGCTGCACTAAAACGCAGGATCCGGTTGTTGCGCGCGTCGGCTAGGTAAACGTTATCCTGATCGTCAATAGCGATGCCGTTTGACAGACCCAGCGCGTCGATGCCGGCGCCGGGCTGGCCAAAGCGCGCCAGGTATTGGCCGTCTGGGCTGAAGATCAATACGCGTGAATTCTCGGGATCCGTGGCATAGACCCGGCCCTGGCTGTCCAGTGCAAGGTACGGTTTGTTTTCTGTAGAATCGCCTTCCCAGCCGTCAATAGACCAGTTTAGATCTGGCGTCAGGCTCGGCGAAAAACGTTGGATGCGGGCGTTCCATGTGTCCGCCAGATAGATCCAGTCGGCGTTGGATGCCAGACCCACCGGCTCATTGAATTGGCCGGGATTGGTCCCAACCTGGCCCACTGTGCGAATAAAGGCGCCATTACGATCAAAGAGTTGTATGCGGTGGTTGCCCGTGTCCGAAACCAGGATCTGGTTGTCGTCTAAGAGCGTAATAGATCGGGGGCCGAAGAAGTAACCGCCGCTGTCATCGCCGAGGTCGGCAACGGTTCCGCTCTGCCCAAAGCTGGTGATGAATTCGCCGTCAAGCGTAAACTTTTGCACGCGATGGTTCCAGGTGTCGGCGACGTACACAAAAGCTTCGTCGACGGCAATTCCCCAAGGTTCGTTAAACTGCCCGTTAGCGGCCCCTGGGCCTCCCCAGCTATTCACCAATTGTCCGTTCTGGTCGAAAACCACGACCCGGTGATTGCCAGAATCGGCGACATAAAGGTTGCCATCTGGCCCCAGCGCCAGGTTGCGCGGAGCCAGCAGCTCGCCCGGGTTGAGTCCACCGGCGCCGATGACCAGGTTGGGCGTTAGCTCCAGCGCGCCCTCGGCGTAGGGATCAACCGGCGGCTCGATGCGCGCCGCGCCAACCCCATAGTCCCACAAGTTTGCCAGCACGTCGCGCCTGACATACAGTCGCAGCTCGGCGCGCAGCCGCCACTTGTCGTCCGTATAGACGTTGCCAAAGATCTCGCTGTATTTTGTATAATCCCGGTAAAAGAAGATGTCCCACAGCGCCTCACGCACGTCTGGATCGAGAATGCCACGACCTGTTCCTGTCGAGCCGTCCTCGTTGCGAACGTTGGAAAGCCCAAAAATCGCGTTCCAGCTTATCTGTCGATACTCTTCCATCGGCCACCACAAAAAGATGTAGTCTTGCTTTTCGTAATCGCGATCATTGAGGAAATTCTCAAAAGCATTCAGATCGCGGTGCCCGGCGATGACGACGGCATAGTCGGTGATGTTGGCGCTAGGCGTTTTGCCGGTGTAGAGCCGGTTGGGATAGTCACGTAGATACCACTGAATCGGCCAGGTGCCGTCGTCGCCCCAGGCTACCTGGATACTCTTGTCGCCGTGCATGCGCTGAGAAAGGGTCTCCACTTGCTCCATCACCACATCCTTCACGGCCGGCGCAGCATGGGCGTAGACCATGAATTCTGTGGCGTAGTCTGCGTTGGGCCAGCTCGACATGTACGTGAAGCGCATCGTGAGCAACGCAAGCACGGCAAAGACGCCCATAAGCCAGGCGCGGCGGCGCACTGGAGGGGCGAGGCGCCGGCCGATGTTACGTAGAAAGTAGAAAACCACCACAGCCACGGCTGCGCTTCCCAGGAAGCTGCCGATCGCGACCAGGGTATCCCTACTCTGGTCGCCGGGGCGCACCTCGCCCAGGATCAACGGTTTAACCGCCAGGAACAGTGCGGCGATAAAGACCACGACCATAAAGCCAAGGAGCATCGTCCAGCGCGACATGATTTCGCGGCGGCTGAACCCCAGGAATTTCTCATTGAAATACCAACCACCCAGCAGCGCCATCGGAGTGACGAAATGGGCGCTGAGCCATGGCATTTTTTCGCCTGCGTAGCTGTAGGCGACCCACGTCAGTAGCAGCCACCACACGACCATCGGCACGAAGCCGACAAGCGCTTCTGGCTCGACGAGGCCGCGCCAGCCTCGTCCAAGATCGTAATACTGCCGGAGCCGCTTCCGATAGACCATGAACCAGTAGACTTCTCCCGCAAACAGGATCACCGCGGCGATAAGGAGGGCTCCCAGGTTGCTGGTTTCGCCGCCGCTGATCACGGCCGACCGATTTAGCAGCCAGTTGCCGAAGCTATAGGCAAATAGCGCCACAAGAATTAGCGGAATCCAGTAGCCGATGATGCGGTTTACGCGGTGGCGCTGGGCCCATAGACGGATTGCGAGAAGTGAGAAGATGAGCGGCAGGAATTCGTAGAAAGGGACGATGAACAAATAGTAGAACCAGGGCTGGTTGCCGCGCTGCACCTCCTGCTGCTCCAACCAGTAGCCCAACGAACCAACCATCCCCGTGCCCCAACCGGCGGGATTGGTGAACACAGACGTGTGCAGCACGAGGAAAATGCCGTGAAAGATGGCCGCGGCGATCAGCCATCGCCGCTGCTGCCACCACACGCCGACCAGAGCGGCGAGGATCAGCGTCAGGACGACAAAGAATCCGGTGCGCACCACCGGCGACGCCATGAAGGCGGAAATGCATGTACTGTTGGTGGCCCGCGCCATGAACAGTTGCAGCGCGGACATCTGTTCCTGTCCTGCCAACTCGCAGATGTTGACGGTGTAGTCAACAGGATTATAACCAGCGAGGACGACGAGGAATGCCGAGACCGCAGGCAGAATAAGCGTACTGAAGAGCACTATGAGGTCGAATTCTGGGAATTCGTCTATCTGCGGGCGCAATTCGCGCGCCATGAGAAAAACGGCCGCGCCCAGAGCGAGAAAACCGAGCACCTGAAGCCAGTTGAAAGCGCGCTGCAGGCTACCGCCCGGCGCGGCACTCGTCTCAGGCGTGACCTGATCTGGATCTGCGGCAAAGCCTTGCTCGTCGGCAGGCGTTGCCGTCGTCGCGCCCTCCGCCGCGCCATCGCCTACCAGTCGCAAACCGGCAAAGCCTGCCCCAATGAGGATAACGGCGACAATCAGAATCAGGAGCGGCTGGCGCAGGCGAGGTAACGCTGTTCGCAGCCACCCGGTCTGCCAGAAGCGCACCGCCAGGCGCAGGACCAGGAAGCTGCCAAAGATAGCGGTATAGATAAAGGACACTTCCTTGGTTGAGAACATCAGCGCCGTACTGCCGGCAAACCACCACAGGTACTTTTCTTTGCGCTCGCGTAGATAGTACCAGATGGCAATAAAGACGATGATGGCCCAGGTGATGACGTAGATGTCGCCGCGAATGTAACGTGAGTAGTAGGTGATGAAAGGAGAAATGAGGAAGAAGAAGCTCGCAAATAGCGCGCCAATCCTACCCAGCCACGGTCGAAAGAAGTAAGGAATCCCCACGAGCGCCACGCCAAAGAGCGCCACTGAAAGGCGCGCCGAGAAATCGCTGGGGCCGAAAAGCCAGTAGAAAAGGGGCGTGATGTGGAATAGGAATGGTCCATGCATCAGGGGCGTGTGGCTGTAGCCGTCGCCTCGAAAATATTGCAGCGAAAATTGTGTGTGCAGGCTTTCGTCGTGGCTCATGACCCGCTCGCCCAGCCCCCACAGGCGCGTGACCAGGGCCAGCGCGATAAACAGCGCGTACGCCGCCTTCTCCCAATCCACCGCCATGGCCATACTAAGTGACCTGGCCAGAAAGTCGCTTCTTGTTTCGGTCGTCGTTTCGGTCAATTCACTCTTCATTAGTTCTGCGCCATCATTAAGATCGCGGCTACAGGAGTACCTATCGCCTGCGCAGACCGCAGCGCGCGCACTTCGACAAAATTTGCTGAATCGGTCGCGTCATCATGTGGCTCTGCCGTCGTCGTAGGCGTCGTCGTTGCCGTTGCCGCCAGCGTGGTCGCCGTCGCAGAATTTGACATGCCGTTGCTACCCGGTGAGTATAGATGCAAGCTGGCCACGAACAGGAACAGAAGAATGCTCAGGGCAAGCGCCGGGCGCAAAAACAATCCGTAGCGATTGCGGCGGCGAACAGCCGGAACCGGCGGCATCAACTGAGCCAGCCGTGCCGGTTGCGGCCGGGTAGCCTTAATTAGCGTACTGCGAACATCGTGGGCGATTGCCCGTTCCTGCTGCACAGCTTCACGGCAGCCGGCGCAGCGCTCCAAATGACGATCCACGCGTCGCCGCTCGTCGGGCGCCAGCAGGTCCAGCACGTAATCGGACAACTGCCCTGAGGGATGTTGTTGTGCCAGCATAAACGTTTTCAGTCTCCTTCGGATGACTGCTTTATCAGGATTTCTTTTAAGGCGTTGTGTGCCAGGCGCGTACGTGACTCCGCAGTCTTTGGAGGAATATCCAGCACCTGGCCTATTTCAGGATATGTCAGTCCCTCATAATAACGAAGGACTGCCGCTTCACGCAGTTTTGGCGACAGGCTGTTGAGCGCCTGCCAGATCTGTTTCTGGCGGTTGTTCAGGGCGAGAAGTTCCTCGGGCAGCGGCGTCAGTTCATCACGCGCTTCGCCCTCTCCGAGCCCTGACAAGGGAAAAGTAGGGAGCCACTTGCGGCGGCGCTTGTTACGGCAGCGACTGACCGCAATCTGGTAGAGCCAGGTCTTAAAACTCGCCTTTTGAGCGTCGTAGCGGTCGATGCGCCTGAAAGCGTACTCAAACGTGTCCTGTAACACCTCTTCGGCGTCTTCCCTATGCTGCAAAAAGCTAAACGTCAGCCGGTAAATATAGGCGGCATAATGGTGATAGAGCGCAGCGAACGCGGTCTCGTCGCCAGCCTGGCAGCGTTCAACCAGGGATAGATCCTCGCCCCCATGTACTTCGCCGGCTGGCCAGGAAAGTATGCTATTCCAATACATCACTGCGCACCCATAAGATGATCCGCTCCCCTGACACCAGCGCCGGATGCTCGTGGAAAATCCACCAGCGTAGCGTATCGCTCAGTGTGACCGGAAGCTCGAAGCTTGAC
>JAICPS010000614.1 GCA_025929715.1 Anaerolineae bacterium
ATGACCAGCACGGACGCGTCGTACGCCGCACCTACCCGTGTGTTGACTCCGTGGACGAAAACGATCGGCAAGCGACACCCCTTGAACGTGCGGTCGGATTTGAGAAGCGGATTCTATCAGGCAAGTCTTGACGCGCCAGACTCGAAAGGGATCAGCGTCCGGCGCGGTCCAAGCAGCCGCAACACATTGACAAGACGCGACTTGCACATGCACCGCCGTATCGCAAGTTGCTGATTTCATTGGTGTGAACGGCTCAGCACGGTCGACTCGAACTAAAGTATGCGGCACGTCCCACGATTTCCTCCAGGCGCAAACTTGAGGCATAGAAAAGTTTGATGGCCAGGCCGCCTACGGGAATGATGAGCCGCGGGTTGACGAGCGCTATTTCCCGTTCCAGGAAGGAGCGACAATTGGCCTGCTCGACGCGGGTGGGGACGCGATCGCCTTTACCGGAGCTGTTGCGGCCGGGATAACACCTGGTGACAGACGTCATGTAGTGGCGGCGCCGGAAATCGTCCTCTTCCCAGCCGGCAGCCGCCAGCCACTCGAAAAGCCGCCGGCCGCTGCCGGCATTCATCGGCCGACCTGCCAGCACCTCGGTGTTGCCCGGCGCCTGGCCGATGATCATGACCTGTGCGCCAGGCCGGCCGCTAAAAACTGGCGGCGGAGTAATATCGTAGCCGTCTTCGAGGCAACGACGGCAGGCTAACATTTTTTGCTGTAGCTGCTGTATGGGAAGTAAGGTCAATGTGATTCCGTCTTTTCTCCACCAGCGATTTGAAAAGTCGCGGTAGATTTTACCGGGCTTTTCAGGATCTAGAAAGACGGGAATAATGGTCGAGCGATAAAAGGCGGCAAGATGGCCAAGATGGCCAAGGCGGCCATTAATATTGTATTTCCCGGTCGGCCACCTTGCCCTGAAAAGTCACGTGATGGTTGTAGCGTTAGCCGCTGGCTTGCGTCGGGTGTATGGGTTGGCAGCCAATATTGCGGTCAGAATATGCTGCAGGAGGACAAATGCTTGACTTCAAGAATAAGTCCGTGCTAATAACCGGCGCATCACGAGGGATAGGGCGGGCTACGGCGGTGCAGTTTGCTGCGCAGGGGGCACGCGTCGCGGTGCATTATCACCGCAATCGGGCGGCTGCTGAGGAAACAGTAGCGGCGCTCGACGGTGGTCCGCACTTCCTCGTGCAGGGTGACGTGAAAGATCCGGAGCAAGTGCAGGCACTTGTCGAGGAGACGATTGAGCTGGCGGGCGGTATCGACATCCTGGTTAACAATGCAGGCATCTATGAAGAGCATCCGTTGGCCGCTGTTGACTATGCGCAGTGGCAGGCGAGTTGGCAACAGGTGCTTGATACCAATCTGCTGGGGCCGGCGAACCTCACTTACTGCGTGGCCAGACATATGATCGCGCGTGGCGGCGGGCGTATTGTCAACGTATCCTCGCGCGGCGCGTTTCGCGGCGAGCCGGATAGTCCAGCCTATGGCGCGAGCAAGGCTGGCTTGAACGCCATGGGCCAGTCGCTGGCGAAGTACCTGGCGCCGTTCAACATCTTTGTCATGACGGTGGCGCCTGGTTGGGTGGAAACGGAGATGGCGGCCGATGCGCTGGACGTCGCGTCGGGCGACGAAGTGCGGGCACAGAGCCCGCTGAACCGCGTCGCAAGGCCGGAAGAGGTCGCCTACACCATTCTATTTCTGGCGTCCGAGGGGGCGGAGTTCTTGACAGGGGCAATTGTGGACGTGAATGGGGCGTCTTACTTGCGAACTTAGCCCTGGTTTGTGGAGTCTGGAGTGTGGTTTGTGGAGTGTGATTCGATGCTCCGATTTCACTCCACACTCTACACGCCACGCTACCCGCCGAGCTGCTGCAATCTTCGGGTCACCTCTTCCTCCAGCCGCTTAATCTCGGCGTTTTGCTGCGCTTCGTCATTTTGCAAGGCGGCGAGCTGTTCTTCGCTTGACTCTAGTTGCCGCACGTAGCGGGCGCGCAGCTCGCCTTCTTTGCCGGCCCCAGTAAGCGCCGCCATGTTGCCCTGTATCTGCTGCTGCGTCTGGAAGATCTTCTGGCGTTCTTCGCGAATTTCGCCTATTCGCTGGCGGTGGCGCTCGATGGTCTCCCACAGGCGCAGGATGCCGGCCAGGGCCTCGTGCGTGGCGCGGTCGATAAGCCCTTTTCGAAGGTAGCTCTGCAACTGCTCGTAAGACTGCCGCTGCAGCGACTCGCGGCGGCTGACCAGGCGGCGTTCTTGCACGCGCAGCGTGGCTTCGCCGCGGCCCTTCACGTCCACTGAGAAGCGCAGGTGCTCGTCTGTTTTTTCGGCAGGTTGTGGCGTGTCGAAAAGCTCGAACCGGCTGTCGCGAGCCTGTTCGATCAGAACCGTCCGATCCTCCGCACCGCGGTTATTCACCTGGTATTCACGCCAGCGAATTTCCCACTGCTCGATGAGCATCAGCGCGCCCTCCATATGCAGCCCGCGCAGCTCGCTGCCCATGCCGTTGCGCTCTTGCACGCGCACGTTCAGCTCCACGGCGTAGGGCACCACAAATTCGCTGCCGGTGGCTGTAAAGGGCACGATGGCCTCGCCGACGTATTCACCACCGTCGACCACGGTAACCGGGCCGCGTTCAAGGGTCAGGCCGCTCTGGTTCTGCAGGCGCAGGCTGGCGACCGTATGCGAGGGCAGCGTCTCGCCGTTATAGAGCAGATCTTTGCGATAAGGAATATCGACGGTGACGACGGGAACCATTGCC
>JAICPS010000639.1 GCA_025929715.1 Anaerolineae bacterium
GGCCGGCGAGTCGCGGCGCGTACAGGTGCTCATCAATCTCAAAGAGATCCGACACTACATCGGCGACATCCAGGTGGCGCTCGGGGCCTTGCTGATCGCGGTGGCCACCGCGCTTGGCATTGGCGTGATGGTCGATAGTTTTCGCGCCAGCTTTACGGAGATGTTGGCGCTGCGGCTGGAAGGCGATTGGTTCGTACAGAAGGAGGGCGAGGGGTTTAGCAGCACCGATGTACAACTCATGCGAGATCACCCGACGGTCGCCAGTCTCCAGACCTATGGCGAGCAAACCGCCTGGGTCTCGCATGAAAGCATGCGCGAGCGCGTCACCGTGGGGTATTACAGCGAACTCGATGCCGCCGTGCGCCGACGCTATGGCTTTAACAGGTCGATCCGCAGCGGTGAGGTCATGGTGAGCGAACCGCTGGCGATGCGCTTTTCCGCCTCCGTTGGGGATCACATCCAGCTCCAGACGGAGCGCGGCTCGACGGGGTTGCGCGTCGTGCATATCTTTCGCGACTATGGGCGCTCCAGCCCCCGCGTGTTGTTGGATCAGCGCGCGGCCCAGGAACTCCTGGGCCGCACGCCGGTGGATCGCGCCTTTATCATCGTCAACCCGAACCGGGAGCGCGATGCGCTGGTGTCACTAGCGACGGAGCGGGGCTGGCAGATACAAAGTCAGAGTCGTATCCGCACTCTGGCCCTGAACGTCTTTGATCGCACCTTCGTGGTAACCGATGCCCAATATTTATTGACCTTTGTCGCGTTACTCGGCGTGGGGCTGGTCATCAGCACGCTAACCGCTCGGGCGCGGCAACAGGCTCGGGCGGCGCAGCGGCGCGCGGCACACACCGTGGAACTCTTTGACTTGAGCCGTGACCTCGCTGGCGCCGCGGATCTGCAAGGCGTGGAGCAAGCAGTGGTAAGACACGTCGAGCAGACGCTCGGCAGCCGTGCGGTCGTGCTAACACAGCGTGGAGACCGCCTTGAGCTGACTAGTGCGAGCGCCGGTTTTCTTCTGGATAGTGACGAGCACGCCGTAGCGAGTTGGGCGTTTCACCACAATACCGCCGCGGGGCGCAATACAGAGACGTTAGCGGAGGCCGAGGGGCTGTATCTACCGCTGAATACGGCCGGGGACGTGGTGGGCGTTCTGGGGGTGCTGTTTGCGGATCGAACCGACAATGGCGAGCAGATTACGCCCGAACAGCGCCGGCTCCTGGAATCGTTTGCCAGCCAGGCAGCGGTGGCCATCGAGCGTTCGCTGTTGGCTGAAGAGGCTCGACGGACACATCTGCTGCAAGAGACCGAAAAGCTGCAAAGCGCCTTACTTAACTCAATTTCCCACGACCTGCGCACGCCACTGGCTTCCATCACCGGCGCTCTCAGTAGTCTGCAAGCCGACGTGGGACTACTGAGTGAAAGCGCCCGGCAGGAGCTGATCCAAACCGCTTACGGCGAGGCGGAACGCCTTAACCGACTGGTTGGCAACCTGTTAAAGATGACGCAGCTCGAATCGGGGGCCCTGCACGTCTCGTCAGAGCTGCACGACGTGGAAGATGTCATTGGGGTTGCGCTAGCGCAGCTTGAGCATCGTCTGCGGGGAAGGGCGCTGCAAATCGACCTTCCCAAGGGATTACCACTGGCGCATATGGATCTTTCCCTGATGGCGCAGGTCTTCATTAATCTGCTGGAAAATGCGGACAAGTATTCGCCGCCGGGAAGTCCGCTGACAATCCGGGCGAGGGCGTCAGATCACGAATTACGCGTGGAAGTGATCGATCGTGGGCCGGGCATCCCTCAGGCAGAGTTAGATCGCATTTTTGATAAATTCTACCGGGTCGGCGGCCGGGACGGCGTGAGTGGTACCGGGCTTGGCCTATCGATCAGCCGGGGCATCGTCGAAGCGCTCGGAGGCCGCATCTGGGCGCGCAATCGCGAGGGGGGCGGGAGCATATTCACGGTGGCTCTGCCGCTGCAGGCTGCCGCTGAACCACAGTTGGATCCTGTGCCATGAAGGACGGCGCGCGCGTGCTGATTATCGACGACGAAAGGGCCATCCGCCGCTTCTTGCGCACCGTGTTGGAGGCGCACGGCTACCAGGTAATCGAAGCAGGGCGCGGCCAGGAAGGGTTGACCGCGATCGCACAGCAACGGCCAGATCTCGTGATTCTTGATCTGGGCCTGCCAGATGCGGATGGAATCGAAGTGGCGCGACGCATGCGAGAGTGGTCGGAGATCCCCATCATCGTGTTATCTGTCCGCGAGCAGGAAAGCGACAAGATTGCCGCGCTCGACGCCGGGGCGGATGACTATCTTACCAAGCCATTTGGCGCGGGCGAGCTGATGGCGCGGCTGCGCGCTGCTATGCGCCGCATTGCGCCGCCGGCGTCGGAAGCGATATTTACATCCCGCGATCTGGTCATCGACATGCACCGTCGCAGAGTCTCGATGCGCGATGCGGAAATTCAGTTGACGCCTACTGAGTATGACCTGCTGCGCGTCCTTGTGAGCCACGCCGGTCGCGTCATCACCCATAGACAGTTGTTGCAACAGGTATGGGGAGAGGGCTACGCGGGGCAGGTGCACTTACTGCGCGTGAAC
>JAICPS010000500.1 GCA_025929715.1 Anaerolineae bacterium
CAATAGCTTGCCCGGCTAAGTTAATATCAACTACCCGGTCCTGCATATTTATCACTATTACACCGGATGGCATATTGTTCAGCACCGATTGTCGGGCAATTGGCACAAGATCAAAGAGGTGTAAACGCGTGACGATTGAGGTCAGCGAGGCAGCACCTACGACAAAAGTGACCGGTAACAAATCGGGGGTGCCAGGACGATGGAAGCCCAGTAACTGAAGTGAGTAACCTACCCAGGGAAGCAAAGCAGCGGCGAGGATGGCCAAGGTATTCCATTGGCGAGTTCTACCTTCTTGCCTCCAGCCACGCACAAGAAGTAGTGTTCCTCCCATGACGAGACAAAGAGCATAGAAGAGCCGAATCGTATGCCTTAATTCATACGAAACCAGCAACACAGTGAGTAAAGGCAGTATGTATAAGAGTCGCCGCCTGTAGGAACCAACAATATTGACATAATCGCTAAAGTGTGCCGCAAGTATGAACCATGTCACAGGCATGATGGACATACCTATGTTCTGAAGGCGACGCCAAATGTGCTCCGTAGCCGGCGTCCCAACGCTGAGCTGGAGCGCATAGGCCAACGACCACTCTGCGAGCGCCATCATCATGATCGCAAAAGGCCGGGCCCAGGATGATGACTTGCGTTGCCATGCTGATAGCGCCAACGAAGTTGCGAGAAATGCCGCGAGGAAAGAAAGAAATATAGATAAGGCTTCGAAGTCGTCCATAGTGCATACCTTATCGCATAGCTTAGCACGCAAGCACTCCTGGTACTCCTAGGAAATTTGTATAGGTAAGATTAGGGCAGTTATAATCAGCGCCCAGATCTTGCTGAACATTTCAGCGACTTATAGGCCGACTAAGTTAAACACGAAAAGAGGACTCTTCATCGTGGACCGTGAAGCAAAGCTTTTACAGCGCCTGAGAAATGTACGCGAATTACTCTCAGAGCATGAAGTGGACGGGATTCTCGTTAGCGAAGGCCACAATCGCCGCTGGCTAAGCGGATTTGAGGGATCTTATGGCTGGCTGCTGGTTACAGTCGAAAAGGCGCTGTTGGGAACGGATTTTCGTTACTGGGAGCAGGCGCAGGTCCAGGCGCCTCACTTTGAACTCGTTAAGCTCACGAAAAACCGATCGCAAAATGATCTAGTCCTTGACGGACAAGTTCGAGACATCGCGCTGGAAGCACAATCCGTTTCTATTGGCGAATTCAATAAACTTCAGGAACTTGCGGACATCAACTGGGTCCTCTGCGACGATCTGATAGAGGGTTTGCGCGCCGTGAAGGATGCGGGAGAGTTGCAACGAATCCGTGCGGCCGCCGCGATCACCGATGGCGCGATGGCCTGTGTCAAGAATTTCGCCCAAATTGGCATGACCGAAGCCGCCCTAGCCTGGAAACTCGAAAAGCACATGCGCGAGGCAGGAGCCGATGGACTGGCGTTCCCTGTCCACGTGGCTTCCGGGCCCAATTCGGCCTTACCACATCACGCATCAGGCGAGCGCGCTATTCAGTCCGGCGAAATCCTGCTGATAGACATGGGTGCGACGTTCGACGGCTACGCAAGCGACCTGACCCGCACCTTTTATATAGGCCGAGAAATAGAGCCTCGCTTCAAAGAGATCTTTGATATAGTCCTGCAAGCCCATGATGAAGCGATTCGCAAGATCAAGCCCGGACTAAAAGGCAGCGAGATTGACGGCGTGGCACGCGAGCTCATCGGCAGAGCCGGCTTCGCGGACCACTTCGGACATGGATTGGGCCACGGCGTAGGACTCCAGACGCACGAGAAACCTCGTCTTTCCAATACCCGAGCAGACACCCTGCTCTCGCCAGCGATGGTAACGACGGTCGAGCCCGGCATCTATCTCCCCGGATACGGTGGCGTTCGGATTGAAGATCTTGTCGTTGTGACAGAACTGGGCGCCGATTTGCTCAGCAACTGTGCAATCGAACCGCTATTAGAGCTGGAATGAACCGGCGCTGGAACTTTCTATTCGTCGTTCCGCTCATTACCGCGCTCGTCGCCTACGTCTTAACCCAACGGTTGCTTTTTACCGCTCTTGGCTTTGTTGTCGGTTATTTACTAATGGAGGGCCTGCGTTTTGTCTTTCTTCCCCCGTATCTCCACCGCGCCGCCCGCCGCTATCAGAAAGGCGATCTTGAAGCAGCCCTCGAACTTTCACAGAGGGCCATCGAGGCACGACCGGACCGCTGGGAGCCCTATTATTTACAGGCGCTGATACAATTTAGCGGCTCTGAACTTGACCGTGCAGAACTGAGCGCCAGCAAAGCAATCGACTTGCATTCCGAGGAAGCTGTCGCACATCAGGTGCTTGGCCAAATTCTGTTTGCTCAGGGCCGGTATGACGAAGCAAAAGAGTCGTTCCTTGCCGCGATTGATAACGGCGGCAGGGAAGGGATACACCAATTCCACGTCGCAGCGGCAAGTTTTAGGCTTGGCCAATGGTCAGAAGCGGTTCCGCGACTGGAGTTAGCGCTGCGTCTAGGTATCGATAATCGTCAGTTGACCCTGCTGGCGACCTTTTTTATAGCAGAATGCCTTAAACAGCTCGGTGAAGAAGAAGCGGCCGAAGATTATTACGCCCAGCTGTTGCGCTATTCAAAAGAGCTGGCGAATCTCCAGCAAGACCTCCATATCGTCCCTGACTATCCTGAACGCACCGCGTTACGCAAGGACGTCGATGCCATCGCGCAGCTTGTTCACACTGAGCGGTCCCCATGAGGCTGGTCAGGTTAGTCCTAGCCGACCGTACAATTCATTAAATTTAGGCACGACTCGCCGCCAGTCATACTGCTCCGCAAATGTGCGACCGGCAACCTCGAGACGTCGACGTTTATCGTCGTCGGCCAGCAAACAGAGCACCGCCTCGGCGAACCGCTCCGGCTCATCTTCCAGTAAGATGTGCTCACCTGCTATCAAAGGAAAACCCTCGGCGCCAACGTGCGTGCTGACCGTGGCGATACCTGCCGCCAGCGCTTCGATCAGCTTCAGGCGCGTCCCACTGCCCATTCGGAATGGCATCACGTAGACGCTGGCATTTGCAAGAAACGGTTCAATTTGTGGCACAGGCCCGGTGACGGTAATGCCGGGTTCATGCGCTAACTTTTGTAAGCGCCGGTGAGGCTGCTTTCCAACAATTGCCCACCTCAGCTCCGGATAAACGAGCCGAATCTGCGGCCAGATTTCCTGAGCAAACCAAAGAACTGCGTCCACATTTGGGCGATAATCCATTTTGCCCACAAACAGTAGGTCGCACTGTCCCTTAACAGCCGCAGTGGAGCGCAAACTCTGGTAAGCCTGGACATCTATACAATTGGGAATTACGACCGGGTCTGAGCCGGGTGCCAACGCCTGCAAATGATTCCGGTCTGCTTGACTGACAACACTGACGCCATCCGCGGAACGGAGCGCCCATCGCTCAAACAGGCGCAGACGACGCCACTGTATAAACGAGTACAGGGCGCCCACCGATCTGCGTGGCTGAACGCGGTCAGTTATGTACATACTGCGTTGTAGCTCGGCCTCGGCATTGTGTTCGTCGAATACG
>JAICPS010000494.1 GCA_025929715.1 Anaerolineae bacterium
AGTGGAAGGCGGCCGGGGCACCCGATTGGTCCAGTTTGCTGCGCGCCTGGCGGGAAACGGGAGGATGATTCAGGTCAGCGCGACCATGCGCATCCTGGTTGCGATCGAGCCGGTCGACCTCAGAAAATATGCGCCGTCCATCGATATGCGGAGTTGGTCTACCGACGCTCCGTGAAACCGCGAGTTGCGAAGCTTTGGACGGCGCATAACGGGACTACGGTTTGGGTCGAAGCAGAGTGAGTAACTTATCCGGCGGTCGGAAACGACCACGTCGTAAGGTGGGTGGGATCAAGGACGCCATGGCTTCCAGCTTCTCCGTAGGATCAGCTCTGAGGTAGACCTCCGTGCTCTGGAGCGTAGCGTGGCCGAGCCAGAGCGAGACTTTCCGAATGTCGCCGGTCGCATGTAGCGTATGCATGGCGCACGAGTGTCGAAGACGGTGGGGCGAAACCCGTTTTTGGGTCAACGAGGGTTGCTTTGTGCTCGCAACGCGAATGTGCTTCTCAAGAATGTATTCGAACCCCGACCTGGTCATTGTCTCGTCGCGAGCGTTCAGAAACAGCGCTGTGCTACTTGGCTCGCCGCGAACTTTGAGCCAATCGCGAACTGCAATCGCGGTTTCTTTCCATAAAGGAAGTACTCGCTCACGACGACCTTTGCCCATCACATGGATGGCCGGTTGGGGATGAAGAGTGAGATCGGCCACGCGTAACCCCACTAGCTCTGACACACGCAGTCCGCCGGCATAGGCGAGGTGAAACATGGCACGGTCCCGGAGTCCATGCCGTGAACTCGGGTCAGGAGCGTCCAGTAAAGCCTGAATCTCCTCGCGATTCAGATATCCGATGATTACCTCGTCGGTCTTCTTCACCGGAATGGCGCGAATTCGACGGGTTTGCTCAAGACATATTGGTAGCCGATATTCCAGAAACCGAAAGAATGTTTTGATAGCTGCCAATCGTGAGTTTCGTGTCCGGGCACAGTTTCCGCGCTCCTTCTCGAGGTGCTCGAGAAAAGCCAGGACTAGTGTCGGGTCGAGTTGCTCGATGAACAGAGCCGACGGAGTGGTCTTCAGACGCTCCGCGGCGAAGCATATCAGCAACTGGAAGGCATAGGCGTATGTGTCAGAAGTCTGTACGCTCATTTCGCGCTGGTTCGGAAGATACTCGCGTAGGAATACCGTCAGATGAGGACCGAGCGGTGTCATCGCGGACCTCCTCGGTGTAGAGCTTCGGCGGCTTCTGCCACGTCGCACAACAGTTTCGGCGTAGCCTGCAGATACCAGTAGGTGTCTGAAACGTGAGCATGACCAAGATACGTACTGAGTGCGGTCATATGCCGCGCCACTGAGTTACGATCGCCCACACACTGCTCCAGCGACCGGACAGCAAAGGTGTGACGTAGGTCCTGAATCCGGCAACCGCCAAGCCCCGGACCCGGGCGTAGCGCTGCCGAACGTGCCAGATACAAAAACGTCTGGTTCATCGTGGGATACGGAATCGCTGTGCCGCGTTTGGAAACGAACACAGCGTTCGTGATTGGTTTGATTCGTCCACGGATGCTGAGGTACTGCTCTAACCCGTAGCGTGCGGTCTCATGAAGCGGAACCAGACGGCTCTTCTGGAATTTCGTGGCCCGAATGAGCAGTCCGTCTTCGGTAACATCCGAGAGTTGGAGCTTCAAAGCCTCCGAAACGCGGAGACCTGTGGAGGCGATCAGAGACAGTACTGCCCTGAACGTAAACGGCTGTATCGATCTCCTTGACGTGAGCTGCGCAGCCGTTTGCAGAAGACGATCGATTTCGTCGTGAGTGAAAATATGGCAGGTCCGGCGCCTCTTTGGCGTGTGGCCGAAAACATCGATCGGGGGAACCTGATGTCGCTCATCTTCCGCATTGAGTGAACACGCCAGGCGGCGGACGGTGAGCAGGCGATCATAACGCTGACGGATCGACGGAGCGCTTTTCGCCCATTCCAAAACTGTATCCGTTTGGATGAACAGCTCAGCCCGGCTTTCGGCAAAGGCGGCGAAACTGTGGAGCATGTATGCCTGGACCTTGTACTTGAAGCCCATGCTCTTGTACAACTCGATGTGATGATTCACAGCGACGCTTAACATGATGGGCTCTCCTTAGGCCAAGGTTGCGCGATTTGCTGGAGGGTAGTGATATCCACCTTTGCATAGTGTGCAGTCGTATCCGGCGACTTATGCCTTAGAACGGTTCCGATCGCGTCTAATGTGGCACCGCCCCGCAACATCATCGTTGCGACGGTGTGCCGGAGCAGATTCGCGCCATACGACGGCGGATTTTCGATCCCAGCACGCCGGAGTGCGGCACGAACGATACCGGAAACAATCATTCCGGCTCGGAGTGGACGGAATGGTGCATTTAAACAGAGAAACACGCGGTCAATAGCAACCGGTGGGCGTGCCTGTTCTATGTAATCCAGAACTGCGTCTCCGGCATCCTGTGGTAGAGGTAAACGGACATCCCTGCGTCCCTTGCCTCGCACCAACAGCGTGGCATCCTGCCAATCGATATCTGCTGGGCGCATGCTGGCAATGTCGCCGGCACGAAGCCCGAGCCGAAGCAGCAATAATACGATCGCACGGTCCCGCAATCCTTGCGGTCCGTCTTTGCTACACGAGTCAATAAGGAGGGCTACTTGATTGGCGTCGAGGTACCGCGGCAGAGAGGAAAGCTTCCACTCCGCCACGGTCGGAAGCATATGGTCGAGACCAGGTTGACATGAGCCATTCGTCGCGAGGAATCGCAAATAGACGCGGAGCGCTCCAACGATCGTTTTAGCCTGGGCGGGCCGGCAGCCGTGTATCTGGTCCAGGATGACTTTGCGCACCAAGGCGGCGTTGTACGCCTCCACGTCGGTCCCGAGCGCCGGTAGCATCTTTGTGATCAGGCGTTCGTGCCGTTCTACGGTCACCAGTGCAAGGCCCCGATGCCGGAGAAGCCAATCCCGAAAAGCGCTCAGGGGCGAACCGATTTGGGTCGGTAAGTCTGCATTCGCCCTGATGACGCCCTGTTGCCTAAGATATTCGGCGAAGCGCTGAACACGAGCCAAATAATGGCGTGAAAGGTGTTTCTGGGCGCGACATCCAGGGCACCGGCAGCGATGCGCTGCGAATGTCTGGATGGTCTCTTCATTGATATGTGCGAAATCCAGGCCGCTGGCTTCTACCCATCCACCGAAGTGAATGGCTGAGCTCAAATAGCCGTCGATTGTCAACCTGGCATAGCCGACCGCTGCCATCTGGGAACCGAAGCCCTCTAAATAAGGAGCGGCACTCCCAGGATTCATGTCATGGGGTCGCGTCAGAAGTTCAGAAATGTCCATGTAGTCCTCTCTCGGTCGCCAGTCCTGGCGGCCGTTCGAAAGGCTACGTTATGCTGAGCGCGACATCCCAGCATGGTGGTTTCCGACGAATCAGGAACGCGTGTCGGACTCCTGGTTGTAGACCAACTCCGCATATCAATGGACGGCGCATATTTTCTGAGGTCGACCGGCTCGATCGCAACCAGGATGCGCATGGTCGCGCTGACCTGAATCATCCTCCCGTTTCCCGCCAGGCGCGCAGCAAACTGGACCAATCGGGTGCCCCGGCCGCCTTCCACT